>NC_015278.1:1200000-1500000 GCF_000193205.1 Aerococcus sp. Group 1
TTATAGATGGTAAATTATGCTATACTATACTCACCGTTAAGCATGCACTGACTATTTGGAGGTTTCTAAAAATGTCTAACATAACACCCTTAGTACTCATGGAAACAATTGTTGCCGAAGGTAATATCACTGCTGCTGCAGAAAAGCTCTATGTCTCTCAACCCTATTTAAGTAAAATGTTAAGTCGTTTAGAAGGTGAGTATGGATTAGAATTTTTCACCCGTTTACCGCGTTCGGTTCAAATTACTTATGCCGGTGAACGTTATTTAGACCATTTGCGCAGAAAGCATGAAATCGACCTCGATATGCTAAGTGAATTTGATATGATCTCAAAAAACAAAAAGGGAAAATTAAACTAGGGATTAATCCTGCCCTAGGTAGTAGTATCTTACCTTTAATTATTCCACCCTTTCTTGATAAAAATCCCGAAATTAAATTTGAATTTTATGAAGAGGATGCCGATACCATTGATTCTTTAATCGAAAATCACATGATTGATATCGCTTTTGAAATGGCTCCTATGGAAAACAATGCTTTTCAACATCACTATATCTATAGCGACCAGATGTATTTGATTGTCCCTAAAAATAACCCACTCTACCAAGAGAAATATGGAAGCGAGATCACCCATTTCCCCTACGATCTTGAAAAATTAGATAATCTCCCCCTCGTCTTACTCCCCCATAATTTTGGTTTAAGACGCTTAGTGGATTTATTTTATAACCGTAAAAGGCTAAAACAGAATGTCATTTTGGAAACTTCCACTGTCTATTCGGCAGTCGGTTTAACAAGAAAAGGAGTAGGGGCTACCTTTGTACCGGTTACAGGAATGTCTTGGCCAACTTTTAATGACTGTAATGTCTTTGTTTTTGATAGTGATATTTTTAAGTGTGACTATGTATTCTCTCATCGTCAAGATCGTTCACTAGCGCCAACCATCGTTGAATTTATTCAAACATCAACGGATATTCTTCGCAAACTCAGCCCTAAATTTACCTTCTCCACCAATAAAGACTAATAAAAAGCTCCCCCGACTTATACAAAGTATGGTGACCCCAATAAGTTGGACTTTATATATAGTGAGTTGGCCTTTGGCCAGCTCTTTTTTGTTGCTTACAGTTCTTGCTTATTTCTTGCCGACACATTTACTCAGAAATTTAAACTTGTCAAGAGGAAGAGCGTAGCGGCTCTTGATAAGTTTAAAGTTTATGTGTAATCATTAAGCGGCGAAAGAAGCGTGATGAAGACGAAATTCTATAGGACTCCTAAAATCTAATTTTTCTTTGATTCTTTCACCATTGTAATAGATTATAAAATCTTCAATCGCTTGTGCTAATTCTTCAAAGGAATGATAAGTCCGACCATAGTAGACTTCTTGTTTTAGTAGACTAAAGAAATTCTCCATTGGCGAATTATCTAAGCAATTTCCTTTACGAGACATACTTTGAAAAATTCGGTGATCCTTCAAGAGCCGGGTGTAACTTTTCATTTGATAGGCCCAGCCCTGATCAGAATGAAAGGTTCTTCTGTATGGACATAATTTACTTGCTTCAATGGCAGCTTGTAGCCCCTCCAACATGCTTTGTCCATTAGGCTGATGTGTTATCTTAAAAGAAATAATTTCTCGATTAAATAGATCCATGTAAGGATCTAAATAGAGTTTTCCAGTTTGATAATTCCCAGAATCATCGGCATAGTAGTATTTAAATTCTGTTGTGTCTGTTGTTATTTTTGATAAGGAATGGTCGAATCAAACCGCCGGTTGATACGATTTGGCGCTATCTCTCCAATCGTTCCTTTGTAGGAATTATATTTTCTTGTCTTTCTAGTATAGCTAGTGACCTGTATCCCCATAATTTTCATTAGGCGTTGAACTTTGTTTTTACTGACCTTATAACCACGGGAAAGCAGTTCAGCTCGCATTCTTCGATAACCATAATCCTTATGGGTTTCTCTGATGTCTTTCATTTCCTCTTTTAAATCGGCATCCTTATCAATTTCCTCATCTTTATTTTTCCAATAAAAGTAGGTCGATTTAGGAAACTTTAAAACGCTAAGAATATCTTTTAAAGCATATTTTTCATCATGGAGACGTGTGATTTCGGTCACTATTTCTTCTTTTCTCGCTTGACTCTTTGAGCCACACGTCTCCTCAATCCTTTTAAAAATTTGTTCTCAATTTCTAAATCCGTAATCCGTTGTTCAAGTTCCTTTATTTTTGCTTCACTTAACTGATTGGTTTCGCTGCTATCCTTTATTTGATTGATTTGTGATTTCTTTTTAGACACTTTAGGTGGCCTTCCTTTCCTCGCGGAAAGGCCATCAAGTCCTCTTTCATGATAAGCTCTTCGCCAATTAGCGATTAGACTTGGATTATTCATGTTTAATGAATTGGCCAATTCGCGATAACTCATTTCCGTACTTTCATACAATTCTATCGCATTTAATTTGAATTCAACAGTATAAACCTGTTGAGTCCGCCTTTTCTTTAAACCATCTACACCAAATTCATAATAGTTATTAACCCACCTTCGTAAAATAGAAGGATCTATTCCTGCTTTATTAGCTAAGGTTCGATAACTTCCTTTTTTCGCAATATAGTCTCCTACTAAATTCAGTTTAAATTCTAATGAATATTTAGACATAAAAATAACCCCCAAAAGTTGAATTCTTAGTCCAACTTTTGGGGGTCACTACAAAGTTTGGGGGAGCTTTTTTCTTGTTAACTATACCTTAATCCTTAAATGACTAACGGTTTTTGTAGTTAGGTTCACGTTTTTCTTTGAAAGCTTTAATCCCTTCAGCAGCATCTTCTGTTTTAAAGTTATCAACGAAGACTTCGGTTTCAAAGGCTAGAGCTTCATCGATAGGTAGGTGAGCCCCATCATTAATGGCACGTTTAGCCGCTTGTAAACCTTGTGGGGAATTCTTAGCCATTTTTTCAGCAATCTTAGTTGCTTCTTCTTGCAAGCTGTCAGATGGAAAGACATTTTGAACTAAGCCAACTTCTTTAGCTTCTTCAGCTTTCAATGGTCTGCCGGTATAAATTAATGATTTCGCATTAGCAACACCAATTAAACGTTGAAGTGTTTGGGTACCGCCACCACCTGGGATAATACCAATGCCAATTTCTGGTAAAGCAATATTTAATTTTTCCCCAGCAATCCGGTAGTCAGCAAAGAGTGACATTTCGCAACCGCCACCGCGAACAATGCCATCATAAACATAGATAACCGGTTTTTTAGCATAGTAGAAGCAGGAGTAGTTACGTTTAGACACTTTACAGTAATTTTCAATCCCGTTTTCTTCCTCTTGAGTTGCTAACATTTCATCGAGGTCCATCCCAGCTGAGAAGATTTTGCCTTCCTTTTGCATAACCATTGTGAAGTAAATAACACTCACATCATCATTGTTATCCATTTCATGAACAGCATCTTCGATCATTTGTAAGTGTTCCATTTCTAAGATATTTAAGGGGTCATTTCTTAGAATAATTTTACCCACTTTATTCTCAACTTTAGTCTCAACAACTGACATTTGAGTCACTCCTTCTAAAAATATTGTGTTTGTTTTCACAACTACATTATCTCACGTAGAAAGCCCTTTCACAAATTCCTTTTCTTTAGTATAGCGATAACTATTTCTTTATGTCAAATGTTTGCTATACTTGAGATAATGATTACTCATTAGAAAGGTATGATCGTATGTTAAACTTGTGTCCCGGACCCACTCATATCTCCCAAGCCGTTCTTAAAGCCTATAGTCAAATAAAAACTAATCCTGATATTGACCACCAGTACACCCAATATCAACGTCAGATTGAAAACAAGATATCACAGTTATTACATACCAAGGCCGTCTCTTTTTTTATGGTGGGCGAAGCCCTATTGGCTCTAGAAGCTGCTGTCAATTCTATCATCCAACCAGGAGACCGGGTTTTGGTGATTAGTAACGGGGTTTATGGTCAAGGCTTTCAAGACTTTGTCAACTTTGTTAAGGCAGAGGTTGTGCTTTATGAAAGTGACTGGCGCCGTGGGATTGATTTGAATGACTTAAAAGCCTTTCTAGAAGACAACCACGATTTTCAGGTGGCAACTTTCGTCCATTGTGAAACCCCCACCGGCATCACTAATGATATTCATGGCATCGGTCAAATCTTAAATAGCTATGATATTCTCTCTATAGTCGATTCAGTTTCCGCAATTGGCGGCGAATATATTAACTTTGACCAAGCTAAAGTGGATGTCTTACTTGGTGGTAGTCAAAAATGCTTTTCCGCTCCTGTAGGCTTGGCTAGTGTCACCCTTTCTAAACGCGCTATAGAGCATATGGAAAATCGTCATTCCCCTATCCCTAGCTTTTACGCCAATTTCCAATCTTATCTCAGCTTTGACGACCCGCACTTCGACTTTCCTTATACAATGAATGAACAGGCCATTTACGCCATGGATGTAGCTATTCAACAAGCGATTGACAGTGATTTTGCCAACAAGCATCAAAAATGGGCTGAAGCTACCCGACAATTATTTAAAGAAGCCGGTTTTGAACTATATGCTAAAGACCATGCCTCAAATACATTAACCAGTGTTTTACTCCCTGAATCAGTTGCAAGCCTGGATGTGATGAAATTAGTAAGGGACGAAGATATTTTAATTACTAAAGGCGACGGGCCCCAAGGCGAAAGGCTGCTACGAATCGCCCATATGGGAAGTAATATGGAAGTCAAATATTTCCAAAAAATGTACCACGCCCTAGACAAAGCCTTTCATCATTTGGGTATAAAATACCAAGGAGAACTCGAAGAAAAGTTTATGTTAAGTGACATTGCTAAAAACTATTAAAAAACGGTAGTGTGACAAAAGTCAAAAGAGCCCTGAACCGCTTCGCATACTATATCTGTAACTCGCTTGCGCTTCGAACAGCTATAGCAACTGGAGCGAACTATGGTAGATAGTTGCAAAACTATCGCACATAGTTCGTGAAGTGGACGTCAGGGCTGACTTTTGGAGCAGGTTTTGAATAGATAGTCCGTGTTTTATTACATTATGTTATTAACTCTTCCCTAGCTTAACTTTTAAAGAATTACGGAAAAAGCACTTGAACTAAGAACATATAAGACAGGGTTCCGCCAGCGATACTCAGTAAAGAGCGGTGGGTCTTAGCCTGAAGCAGGATTGTCACAAGGATGGCAATCAGCTCAGGCAAGGCATAAGGATAAGCCAAGGGGTTACTTGATTGTAAGGAATAAACCACTAAAAGGCTAATCGCAGCGGCAGGAAGGACTTTACCCAAATAAGTGACAAAGCGAGGAGGAACTTGGTTTTTCGAAAAAACCACAAAGACAATAAAACGGGTTAAGGCTGTTCCCAAGGCCAAGAGAATGACTGTTATTAACTGTTGGTTAAAACTCATCTTTCTTCCTCCTCACGTATAAAAATAAAAAAGAATATAGCAATAATGATTAACATTGCAGGAATCAAGAAGCTGTTAGGACCAAAAATAAATAAACTAATTAAGCCAGTGGCTAGGGCAATGATTTGTGGCCTATGGTTAGCGCTTCCTTGCCATTGGTCGACAAAAATACTTACAAACAAGGCTGTTAAAATAAATTCAATTCCTCTTAGGCTAAAGCTGATAAAATTTCCTAAGAAAATCCCTAGAACTGTTCCAATAATCCAGTAAAACTGATCTAATAAACTGATCAAAAAGTAGACCCAAGACTTGTCAATATGACCGGGAACCTTAACCGAAGCCGTAAGTGAAAAGGTTTCATCAGACAAAGCAAAAATGCTATAATATTTTTTCCAACCTAGGGACTGATAACTTTCCAACATGGTAATTCCATAAAACATGTGTCTAGCATTTACCATAACAGCCAACATAAAAGCGGCAAAGGGATCATAGGCTCCCAATAAGACATTAATGCCGGCAAATTGAATCGACCCCCCATAAACAATTAGACTCATTAAAATAGTTAACCAGGGGTGAATTCCTGAACTCGTTGCTAATAAACCAAAGGATAATGACAAAAATAAATATCCCATCATAATCGGGATCGTTTTAGGAAAGGCAAATTTGAGTGCTTCTTTCATTTTATACCTCTTTTCTATGTTAAATAATTCTATCTTACAGAATAATATAGTTACCAAGGAAAATAAATCACAGATAGCTCATCCAATCATGATCTTTTCCAATCAGTCCTGATAGCCTTAGCTAACTTAGCTAATAATAAGAAAAAACTGGGACGAAAGCCCAGTTTCTCTTATAAGTAAGAATATGTGGTTAAGAATAGACTTCTTCTTTTAAAACAGCAATATTAGGATAGTTTCTCAATTGGCCCTTATAGTCTAGGCCATAACCGACAACAAACTTATCCGGAATTTCAAAGCCGATCCAGTCGGCCTGAAAGTCCTTTTTGCGCCGACTCGGTTTATCTAATAAAGAAACGGTTTTTATGGAAGCTGCCTGGCGGGATTTTAAGACCTTATACAAATAGGTTAAAGTTCTCCCTGTATCAACGATATCTTCAACAAACAAGATATGACGCCCCTTTGCAGGAACCGATAAATCTTTTATTATTTTGACTTCGCCACTGGATTCAAAGGCATCACCGTAGCTAGAAACATCCATAAAGTCAATTTCAAGTAGGATATCCATTTGTTTCATTAAATCAGCCATAAAGGGCATCCCCCCTTTTAAGACACAAACGAGTAAAGGATTCTTATCTTGATACTCTTTAGCAATGTCCTTGGCTAATTCTTCGATACGTTCTAATAATTCCGCTTGGGGAATCAGTATTTCTTCCATTAAATTATCCATTAAAAAGCTCCTAATTCTCTATTCTCTTATTCACTCTTGTGATCTTATAATAACAGATAATAGCTAAAGGCGCAGAAAAAATTGAGAACTTTAGCTTTAACTATGACGAATTTAAGCCTTTTTCTTAGATGAGTCATAAACATTGACTCCTAGGCGTTTTTGCATTTTATAAAGCAAACCGGTTTGCCGCAAGGTGGCTAAGAAGAAATAAGCTAAGACACCACCAATAATTGTTGCAATTAGAAAACTAGGAACATAAAACAGCCAAGTAATTCCTGTTTTTCCCAATAGAAGCGCCATTACTGGATAAGAAGCAATAGCTCCGATAATCCCGGTACCGATAATTTCACCAAGCACACAGGCAAGGATAGAACCATTAAAGAGACGATATAGTATTCCCGAAAGCACAGCACCAAAAACTTGGCCAGTAAGTGCTAATGGAGGCACCGAAAAAAGACTCATCCGAATAATTGCAGTCAGAATGGCATTTAACAAACTATACCAAGGGCCCAATAAGACCGAACAAACTACATTAACAAAGTGGGCAGTAGGAGCAAAGCCCTCGATGCGAAAAATCGGTGAAATAACCACCCCAATGGCCACAAACATCGCTACCGTTACTAAAATCAATGGACTTGATTTCTTAGTCAAAAAAATCCCTCCTAAAAGATAAAGGAGAGCACAAAAAAAGACTACCTACGCAAGCATTACCTTGATCAGGTTACAGGGTCGATATCAATCCTCTCAGCCGTGGCTCCCCTAATTAATAGTATTTTACCTACTTATCATATGTCATAAATAAAAATTAAACAAGCCTTTTCACCTATCTTTTAAAAGACCCAATTAAAAACAACAGGGAGAGTGTGACAAAAGTCAAAAGAGCCCTGAAGAGCTACGGATACTATATCTGTAACTCGCTCTTGGCTTCGAACAGCTATAGCAACTGGAACAAAGTATGGAAGATAGGCACAAGGCTATCGCACATAGTTCGTCGTTGGGTTCGACTTGGCAGACTTGGACTGATTTCACAAGTCAGAAACAAGCGAATGCTTCGCTTTTATTCTGACTTGCTCCAATCATCCAAGTCTAGTTGCCAAGTCTCACACTCTGTGTGAAGTGAATGTCAGGGCTGACTTTTGGAACACGTTTTGATTAGATAATTCGTATTTTGAAAAGAGTCTGAGACTTTTGTCCCAGACTCACTTTCCTAAAAGTATTGACTTCTTCTATTCGTTCTTAGTGTTCTGGAGCATGGTAAACATAAATACTTTCATCATAAACCCCCATACGGGTAAATGTCTGATGGGTAATAATAGAAATCGCCAAAGGCACTACTACATATGTTAGGCAGAGGACCAAAATATTAACCACTGCATTATCATCCATAAAATAATAGGCATTGATTGGTCCAGATAGACCCGTGATACCAAAACCAGCTGATTCAGTAGTTCCCTGAATATTAAATAAATAACCAAAGAGTCCTACTACCCCTGCATTAATCACAATAGGTAGGGTCATTTTTAGGTTTTGTAAGTAATTGGCCATAAATAATTTTGGCCCAGCAAATAATAATGAAAAAGTAATCCCATTACTGTTAACTCGTGAAGAAGCATAGAGAAAAGTAAATACAACCGCTACAATTCCTAAGTTAGCTGCCCCAGCCGCTAGACCACTAATGGATACCGCGTAAGCAATCGCAACACTAGACAGAGGCGTAACAATAATAATGGCAAAGGCAATTGCGATTAAAATAGCCATAATTAATGGTTGAATCTCTGTGAGATGAGCAATCCCCTGGCCTAAAAGTAATGTCAGTTGACTAACCAAAGGTAGGATTAAACGGCCAATAAAACCGGGTAAAATTCCTCCCAGTAAAGGAAGAACCACAATGTTGAGACTTTGCCAACGATTATTATAAAGTTTAATAAAAATAGCAGCAATAAAGACGGTGATAATGGTGTTGATTAAGTCTCCCGTTCCTTTAAGTGCCCAAGCCCCATCGACTAAGCGAGCTGCTCCACTCCCTAAAAAAGCAGCTCCTGCTAATGCTGCTGTTTCCATGCCCTTCATATTTAACTGCAAGGCCGCAAAGAGACCGACTAAAAAAGGTACGGCAAATTGAAAAGCTTGAATAGAGCCAGCAAAGTCAGCCAAAACGCCTGGTGTACTTAGCCAAGACCGAGTTAATGCGCCTAGTATGGCACTAGGAATCAAACCGATAACAATACCTGTTGATGCCCCATTTAAAACTTGATTAAAGATATCCTTAATTTTTAAATTCTGCATAAATTAACCTTCCTTCATTAAAGTATTTTTAATATCTTATCATGAAAACATGATAAAATCTTGGGAATTTCACCAAGATACAAATTAAATAAAAAGATTATTTATTTTTTTACTATTTACTTCTATAAAAAAAGGCAGCCCTTACTGCCCTAAATCACATATTATAATTATATTTTGGGGTCTATCTAGTCAACTAGCAAAAAAATACTGCTAAATTATTTAAAGAGATCATTCTAACGATTAAACTTCAATAAAGGATAAGCAAGAGAGTGTGACAAAAGTCAAAATAGCCCTGAAGAGCTACGCATACTATATCTGTAACTCGCTTGCGCTTCGAACAGCTATAGCAACTGGAACAAACTATGGAAGATAGGCGCAAGCCTATCGCACATAGTTCGTCGTTGGGCTCGACTTGGCAGACTTGGAGTGATTTCACAAGTCAGAAATCAGCGACTGTTTCGCTTGTTTCTGACTTGTTCCAATCATCCAAGTCTCACACCCTGTGTGAAGTGGACGTCAGAGCTGACTTTTGAAACACATTTTGATTAGAAGGTCCGTATTTTGAAAAGAGTCTGGGACTTTTTTCCCAGACTCGGTAGGCTTACTTATTTTCGATCCCGTTCCCGAATAGCTGCTTCAAGATCATAATGATAGTTAGGGTCAATCTCTCGATCGATTACTTGAAAAGCCTGCCCAATTTGCTGATCGATGTCCTTGAGGTCTTCTTTTGATAGCTTCTTACCAGCAGGCAAATAGATGGGTTTTCCCACTCTGAACTTTACCCGATTTTTTGCCTTTCTTGAAAAGAGTCCAGAAATATGAATCGGGCCTTGGTAGGCAACGGGTAAAATGTTAACCTTGCCCATTTTTGCCAATACAGCTGCCCCATCCTTAATTTCTGTCGAATAACGAGAGCCAGTAGGAAAAAGTCCAACGTTATCTTCACCCTTTTTGAGTTCGGCTACCGCCGCTTTTAAGGAAGCCATGCTAGGATTTTCTCGATCGACTGGCATAACACCTAAGTGGTCTAAGCACCAATTCACCAAGGCAGATGAAAATAGCTCCTGCTTAGCTAAGAAATGAACCGGTTTAGGTAAGGTATGGATGCCGATAATTACCGGATCAAGTATACTGCGGTGGGGAGCAACAATTAAATATTGTTGATCAGGATCATAGTCCTCATGGTAGGAAAGTTCTGGTTTTCCATTGACAATTCGAAGTAAGCCTTTAACCAAGTAAGCCATAAAGTTATAAAACCACATTTTTGTCACCTCGCTAGGATTTTCAAGCATCAGCTAAGCTAGCCTTTTTAAAAAGCATAAAACAAATAGAGGCTGGAATTCCTCCAACCTCCTTATTATTATTTTTTCGTTTTTTTCATAGAATTAATAATTTGTTGGACACGTTTTTCGGATGGCTTTTGCCCCATTTGTGCCATCATAGTCCGGATCATATCAGCTGAAATTGGTGGGTTATCTTGGAAATAGTTCATCATATAACGACGAGCAATAAAGAAACCTAAGATCATACCGATAATCAAAGTAATAATGATAATAATAATCCAAGCGAAATTTGACATGAATGATTTCCCCCTCTATATAAACATCTTTTTTATTGTACTAAAAATTATCTGACTTGCCAAGTTTAAGAAAATTTATAAACTCCGAGGCTTTTATTTTTCCAAGTGTAAATCATAGTTAGGTAAGGCCTTATGCAATATGTTCATAAAGGTCTTAGGCGGCTTAACCTGAAAGCTAAGTTTTTCTTTAGTGATCGGGTGATTGAATGATAGTCCATAGGCATGGAGACATTGTCCCTGCTGACTAAAAAAACGCTGCTGATAGGCTTTGGCATAGAGTGGGTCATCAACAACAGGATGGTCCAAGTAAGCTAAGTGGGCCCTAATTTGGTGGGTACGGCCAGTTTCCAAACTTAATCGCAGCAAGGCATAGTTTTCCACTTGAGCGATTTGCTTGAAATGGGTCACTGCTTCTTTTCCCAGAGGGTCACCCACATAGCGCATCCGGTCTTTAGGATGACGGCGCAAGGGAATATCAATCGTCCCCTGCTTATCCGGTAAATGACCATAAATCAGGGCAAGGTATTTTCTATCCAATTGATGATTAGCCAAGTCTTCCAGCAAAGCTTGATAAGCTGGGTCTGATTTAGCGACTACCATTAGACCACTGGTATCTTTATCTAGACGATGAACAATTCCTGGTCGATAATAATCGCCCAAGTCGCTCAATGTAAAATGATTTTTTTGGGCATAGGCTAATAAGGCATTAACCAAGGTCCCGCTTAAATGGCCCTTGGAGGGATGAACGACCATCCCTTTGGCTTTATTAATCACTAGCAGGTCTTTATCTTCATAAACGATGTCAAGATCCAGCGACTCTCCCTCTATCGGAAGCTTCTGCTCTTCCTCAATCGCTAAGGAGATCTTATCCATAGGGTTTAAACGGTAACTGGGCTTAACTACTTGCTTATTCACTTTCACTTGACCCGTTTTAATCCATTGGGCTATCTCACTACGGCTATAACTATCTAAACGCTGACTCAAATAACGATCCAAACGCAGACTCTGATCACCATGATATTCATAGCTTTTCTTAAGCATGAAATCACTCCTCTTTTGATTCAAAGAATAATAAGTAAATGATAAAGAAAATTACTCCCAAACTTAAACAAGTATCCGCAAAATTAAAAACGGGAAAATCCATAAACTCTAGTTTAAACATATCCACGACATAGCCCAAGCGAACACGGTCAATAAAATTTCCTACAGCCCCTGCAAGCAATAAGGATAAGCTAGTCACATATAAGGGATGGCGGACATTGTCATAATGGTAATAATAAATGATTAGGCCACTAACGAGTAAAGTAATGGGAATAAATAGCCACATATGACCAGCAAGCATTCCCCAGGCTGCTCCACGGTTTTGTAAATAATGTAAGGATAAAAGATTAGGAATAAAAGGGATCGTTTCATTTAAGGCGATATGGTTCACCGTCCACGCTTTTATCATTTGATCAATAATCACTAAGATAACGCTTAAGAGATAAAAAAACATGATAGAACTCCTTTAACTTATTTTAGTTAAGTGCACCCTTCTTAGCAAGCTGGTCTGCAATATCGTTATAATGATCGTTTGAGTGGGCCTTGACCTTAACAAAATGAATCCTAATTTCTTTTTCTTTATCTAACATGAATTGACGGTAAGACTGAGTAAATTCATTCTTAGCTTGCCAATCGCCATTGACCCATTTTTCAATTCCTTGATAATCAAAATGAATAAGGACTTCTTTAGCTTCTAATTTAATTGCCGCCTTTACAGCCCGCATACTGGCCATCATTTCCCCAGCAACATTGCGCATTTTAACTAATTCTGGATCATCGCCGCCACCATAGAAGGTATATTCTTTCCCTCGATAAATGAGAATTCCACCAAATCCATAACGATTATTGGCAGTCATGAAGCTGCCATCAACATAAGCTAGAACTTGGTCATTGAAATCGACCTTGACAGATTGACTACCTTGATCACTTAAAAAGTTTTCCGCCTCTGCTTGACTGCTAAAGGATTTATAGACGGCACTGGGGTACTTATCGATGGCTTTTTTACAAGTTGGCCAATCAGTGAAAATTCCAGTTTTCCGCCCTTTTTTTACCGCATAGTATTTCACATTAACTCTCCTTTTATCCTTTTAAATACAAATAAAAAGTGAGACAAGCCTGTCTCACTTTAATAGTCAATATAAAGCGGGTGACGAGAATCGAACTCGCGACGACAGCTTGGGAAGCTGCAGTTTTACCACTAAACTACACCCGCAGAACAAACATGCTCTTTTCAACAAAAGTTATTATAGCATGTTTATCCCCTTTAAAGCAAGATTTATT
This sequence comes from Aerococcus sp. Group 1, assembly GCF_000193205.1. Taxonomy (NCBI): domain Bacteria; kingdom Bacillati; phylum Bacillota; class Bacilli; order Lactobacillales; family Aerococcaceae; genus Aerococcus; species Aerococcus sp. Group 1. The sequence goes on from NC_015278.1 coordinate 1,213,007, forward strand.
TAATTTTTATTCCACCAGGAAAGTCTCTAAAGAATCCAGGGCTATCAAGACCGCATAATCCACCGGTCGTTCTAAAATTGAAGTTAAAGCTTTTTTATAAAGTGACATTTGGACACGGTAGCGTTTCAACAGGGTTTGCCTTTGCTCTTTAGCGGGTAAATAGCCAATATGGTCGGTTTTATAGTCAAACAGCCATACCTGGTCATTTTCATCAATGAGAAATCCATCAATGATTCCGTGAATGAGGACCTTATCATTGGGGGTTAGACCAGTAGAGGACTTTAGTTGGCGATAAGGCAGTAGATAGGAAAAAGGCTGTTCCCGGTAAACTTGGCTCTTAGGATGAATGATTCTTTTACCCATAGGTGTTTCAAAGAAAGCCAATAGCTGCTGTAAATCAGCCTCACTTAAACTACTTTCTTCGAGCAGGCCCTTAGCAACTAAGTCCTTATAGCTTTCGGATAGTGAGTCGAAACTAGGCATAGCCTTTAAGTCCATGGCTTGGAGAAGTAAATGAACGGCTGAGCCATGCTCACTAGGACTATGCACCGCTTGACTCTGAATAAATTCTGGAGCGGGATAGTGACTCGGAGTAAACCGCAGACCTTGCACTGCTTCACTCTGACTATTTGAATAGCGCCACTGCATTTGACGGCCATCTTCTGGTTCCTCAAATAGCCGCTTTAATTCCGACACTGACTGATAACTACTCGTCTGACTAGCTTCCTGATAAAGATAATCATAATCCAAGGGCGATGAAATAATCTCTGTTTGAGCATTCTCTCCCTCAACACTTGCCTTTTCGGGCGCAAGCTGAATATTTTGAAAGGCTGTGTGGGTTAAGAGTTCTTCCTCATTGACCACCTGGATATGAAAATCCGTAGTCACGCTTTGATAGCTAGATTGGGGTGCCTGGTCATAATGACTTTTATTTCTAAAATCAGGATGACGAGCAATTGCAGTTCCGATCCATTTTTGGATATTATCGCTTTGATTAGAAATAGCGCGTAAACTCTCATCGATGACCTGATTTTTTTGACTCAAGTTGGCCCATTTAATCCATTGATCAAAAGATTTATCTCGGGCTTCTGTCGCGCCTACTAGATAAAGTTTTTGCTCAGCCCGGGTTAAGGCCACATATAACTTACGTTGTTCCTCTGCACTAAGTTCAAGACGTTCATAGTGTTCAGCCAGCAAACGAATCGGATTGCTATAGCTAATGCCATTGAAACGGTCTCTGACTTTAACCCCAATACCTATTTGGTCATTAATCAACAGTTCATTCTTCAGATCGTCGACATTGAATCCCTTAGCCATATTGAAGTAAAAAACCACAGGGAATTCTAGTCCCTTACTGGCATGGACGGTCATTAATTGAACTGTATTTTGATTGAGATCGATGGTCTGTGGGCTTTCTAAGTCCTTCTCGCGTTCCTGCATTTTTTCAATGAAACGGATAAATTGAAAAAGACCCCTGAATTGATTTTCCTCAAAATCATAAGCTCTCTTATATAAGCCATGTAAATTACTTTCGCGCTGTAAACCATTGGTCATCCCACTCACATAGTCTAAATAGCCTGTATCTTGGTAGATTTGCCAAATTAATTGAGCTATCGAATGCTCTTTAGTGAAACTACGCCAGAACTGGAGCCAATCGAGCAATTGTTGGAGTTTATTGAGTAGGTCATTATCCTTTTCATTTTGATGAGATTCAACATAAGATTGGACCGCTTCAAAATAAGTCCCCTCGCGCTCAGCAATGCGTATCTTGGCCATTTCTGGTTCAGTCAAGCCGATAATTGGTGACCGTAATACTGCGGCCAAAGGAATATCTTGGTAAGGATTATCAATTAATTTCAACAGCCCTACCATGGTCATAATTTCAGTCCGTTGGAAATAATTTTGCTTTTTATCTTGCATAATCGGAATATCGTATTGAGTGAAAATGTTTTCTAAATCCTGATAAAAAGTACGATTGCTTCCTAAAATCACAATATCACTATAGCATAGCGGGCGCATCTTATCTTCACTAGTTGCATCCTTATCATAAATCTTAAAGCCCTTTTGCATGAGCGAAGTTATTTTTTGGGCAATCACTTCTGCTTGGAGTTCAGTTCGAGACAGTTCTTGATTGCTATCCAAGCTTTGACGGTAATCCTCATTTTCTTCAACTAATAAGACTTCCGTTTCATAGCCTTCTAGGTCTGGGTACCAAGTGGCTCCTACACTTAACTGTCCTTCAGAAAGATAATCGACTCCACCGATTTTTTCGTCCATTAATTGAGAAAACACAAAGTTGACAAAGCTTAAAATCTCAGGGCGACTACGGAAATTTTCCGCTAGATTGATTCGATAAGAAGGCTCCTCAAAAGGCGGCGTTTGCTCGTCAAAGTTAGCATAGCGCTGGTACTTGTCCATAAATAATTTAGGGTCGGCGTAGCGGAAGCGATAGATACTTTGCTTCACATCCCCTACCATGAAGCGATTATAGGAGCGATCTTCTTGACTAACCGCTTGAATGATCGCCTCTTGCAGGCCATTGACGTCTTGATACTCATCGACCATGACTTCTTTAAAGCGGGACTGATAATAAAGCAGAGCTTCATTTTTATCGGGATCAGTCGGAGATAAAATTTGATAAGTATATAATTCAATGGCTTGAAAGTCCAGCTGCTTTTCTTCAAACATTTCTGCTTGCATGCGGTCAATGAATAATTGACAAAGATAAACAATGGCTGCAGCTAAGCGGTAGCTCTCTTTTAGCATTTTATTTGTGGTCTCTTCATCAAAGGCTAAAAATTTATAGAGATCAGTCTGGTTGATTTTAGCATTTAATTGTAAATCTTTTAGCAGTTGGCTATAAGCAGATCTTAGGGCCTTTTTTGATCCATAGCTGGAGACTTGGCTTTAACCTTGTAGTTAATAAAAGCAAATTTGGGCCGGTTGTTAAAATACTCATAGGTTGCTTGATAGTCCTTATTTTCTAGCAGGTCTTTTAAATGGATAAAAAACTGCTTCTGTTCTTGGATACCGGCAATTAATTTCTGAATGCCTTCGCCGCTTTCATCTCCTGCTAGACCTTGACTGGGAATACTTTCTTCATAGGCAGTAAAGGCTTTGATATAGCGATTTTCCAGTAGCTGAGATAAATAAGGGACCAACTCCTGACGGTAAAAATTGCTTTTTGAATAAGTCTCATCAGTCTGATAATACCTTAAGGTTTCTTGGAGCCAGCCTTTGGGATTGGCGTGAGACCGTGCCTTATTATACAAATCAAAAATTAACTGGCTAAGCTTTTCATCACTGGCTTGCCGGCCATCTGAATAATTATTGCTGAGGATCACAAATTCATCATGATAATCGCCATAAATATCACTTTCACTATCTAAAAGGTCTTCTTTTAACTTTTTCCAAACTTTCTCATAAAAAAGTAACCATTCCGTCTCATCGGTCACTAGGCGAAATTTGGGGTCTAGATCAATTAGATAATAGTAGCGATTGATCACTTGCCGACAAAAGGCATCAATGGTCGAGATATTCGCTTGGGGTAGAGCTTGAACTTCCTTTTGGAGATGAAATCTTTTTTGACTATCTAGCTCACGGTTAATTTCATCTTTTAGGCTTTTCTCAATACGTTCTTTCATTTCCTTAGCAGCTAATTCTGTAAAGGTAACCACTAAGAGTTCGGATAACTTCCGACCACTTTTCACTTGATTAATAATTCTCTCAACCAATACCCGGGTTTTCCCTGAGCCAGCTGAGGCCGAAAGTAATAAATTATGCTGGTTTAAATGAATGGCAGACCATTGTTGGTCCGTATAAGTTGCATTTTGCGGTTTAATTGGTATTTCCACCCTTATTCTTCCTCCTCACTTGTCTCATTTAATTCATTGGCGATCATTTGGAAAAAGGTATCCTTAGAGAGCTTTAATCGGTCACGATAGTGTTTGCCTGGCTCGGTTAAATCAAACTGAGCAATACTTTTATAGGCTGTCGTCGAGGGAAGATATTTTTCATCTTCCAGGGGACGTAATTGAATATCACCACTCATGATATTTTCAGAACTAATATAAATAATTTCTTTTATGTAGTCTAATAAGGCTTGGAATTCTTTTAAGGTCAGTATTTTTCGCGACCTATTCTTATCAAAATCACCGTCTTTTTTCAGTCCATAAGCATACAAGTCTTCCCCATCGTAGCCCTCTTTCATAATGTCCTCGAGTAGTTGCTGGCTAGCTAGGAAATATTCATTGCTTTTTAATTCCTGACTTAAATCGACAGTACCCCTAGCATTTTTTTCCATCATCTCAGCATATTCGCTTTGATTTTCAATCTTTTTCAAAGGAGCACTCACCTTTTGGTAAAAGGCTCCAAATGGAATAATCTTTTTATCGGGATTTTGGTCTTGAAATTTTTCCAAACAGACTAATAAATACGTATATAACTGGATATTAGTCCCTTGGAAAATATCTCCAAGACTGATAGCCCTTGCCCCTGATTTATAATCAGTGACTTGACTAACTATGTAATCTTGCCCCTTAAACTGCCAATTAAAAGTATCAATGCGGTCAATAATCCCCCGCAGGTGAACCCTAGTCTGATTAGAAAGATTAAAGGAATAGGGTTGATCCACCTTCATCCCAAAACTTGCTTCATTAGCATAGTTATGCCACTTGGTCTTATTCATTTTTATATCAAATTGTTTGATAAAACGATTAAGGTTAAAGTTTAATTGTTTTAATTGGTAATTATAGAACTGGTTGGCCGAAAAAATATCATAGGTTGGATCCTTTAACGTGGTGTTGAGCGCATGAGAAAATAGTTCATCAAAGGAGTAATCCGACTGTTTCTTTAGATCATAATATTCTTGCAGTACCCGGTGGAAATAACTTCCTGTCAGGCGCTCATCAATTTTAAAGATGGGCCGCTCTCTTAACTTTAAGCCATACTGTAAAAAGTAGGAAAAAGGATCCTTATTATACAATTCTAAGCTTGAGACGGATACCGCTAGTTGTGATCCGTATAGGGCCTTTGCTTCCTCTGAACTTAAATTGACCACTTTATTTTGGTGGCTTAGTCCCTGGAGTACTCTGAGGGTATAGTCCCGACTCTTAGTCTCTTGGCTCAGAGCTTCTTTAAGTGCTTCCCATCGATCTGAAACCGTCAATTGTTGACTTTTATTGCCTTGATAAACTTGGATCAAGTAATGTAATTGACTACGCCAATTTCCAAAGACTAGAGAGTCTTTCTCAGACACTGGCAAGGCTAGTGATTTTTTATCCCAAACTTCGAGGTCAAAGCGGTCAATTAAGTAAGCTAAATAGGGAGAAATATCTGTCGTTTTATCCCCTAGTTGATTATAGGAAAAAGATAAATATAAGCGCTCGCTAGCAGATAAAAAGAGTTTATAGGCAATAAATTTTTCGTTATTTGTCTTGACTTGGCTACTTAGATTCAAGCCTTCATTGACGTTAAAATAGTGATTTAAAACCTCACGATCTTCATCCGTCAGTAGGCTATAATTTTGATAAGCCTTAGGTAAATTAGACTTAGTCAAGGCCATAACAAAAGTTACCTTTTTATGTTCTGAACGTTGACTGTCAATTCCCCGAATCGTTACCGAATCCAAAGTTGGGGGAACCATATTATATTTTGTCTGGTTAAAGGCACTGGCTAAAACTTCTTGAAAATCTTGAATTTTAAAGCTTTGCTCCTTAAATAAACGGTCATACTGGTCAAGCACTTTGATAAAGGCTTGCCAAGCTTGTTCGTGGTGTCGTCCCTCATCCAAGCGGTTATTTAGGGCATTATTTTGAGCCCAAAGCATTAATTGTTCAGGAATCTGATAGTGGACTAAAAATTGATAGAGTGCGACCAAGGCTTCATGGTTATTACTTATCTGGTCAAAAGCTGTAAAAAGGCCATCCAAGGCTTCAGCAAGAAAGGCTTTGACTTGATTAGCAATTTCCTGAGTTTTTTGATCTGATTCACTGGCAACCACTTGCCCGTAATCATCCACCCTTAAATATGACCAAGTGACCCCTTTTTGCCACCATTGTTTACCCTCATAGCCATTTTGTAGCACAACGTTTTCTGTGAGATCGACCTCGTGACGAAAGCTTTCAACTTCAGACCAGGGATCTTCAGAATCATGCAAGGGCAATAACAGTTCAGTTCGTAACAGATTAAAGATATCCTCATAGCGCCAATCATAACGGTAAATGCGAATAAGCGCATCAATGAACAAGAACAAGGGATGGTCTGCCATGGATTCACTATCGTCAAGGAAAAAGGGAATATTATTCATCTTTAAATAAGGCAAAAGCTGTTCTCTTACCTGGTCAAAGTCCCTAGTCAAAATTTGGATATCCTGATAACGATAGGCTTGACAACTGACTAAATGATAAATTTGGTTAGCCACTTGTTCTGCTTCAATATAGGGGGTTTGACAGGACCACACTTGGATCAGATTTTTTACTTGGTCTTGCTCTTCTTTGGAAATAGTAGCGTAAGCCGCCTTTTCATTTGACCAGTCCTTGACTAGGGTCTGGTCAAGTAAGTAAAAGCCTGGATCAAACTTTTCATTAATCTTACCCACACGGTCAAACATTAGGGAACAATCGATAGATTTTGCTAATTGGACTAGCTTATTATAGCTTTGACGGCTCAAACTAAATAAATCTTGTCCTTGAAATTCACTCTTCAGCATCTTCTGACTATCCAGAGTTAATATCACTTCTACCTGATCACAAGCTGCCAATAAGTCGCCAAGAATATCAAACTCATTAGCAGTAAAACGATAAAAACCATCAACGACTATTCTAACCTGAGATAAATCGGTCGTCGTCAGATAATGCTTTAATTGTTTGTAAAGAGCCTGTTCAGTAAGAATTTGATCCGATAACTTGCTTTCAAAGCTTTGGTAGATAAGAATAAGTTCTCTTAATTTGTCTAATTGGTTGTCTAATAGGGGATCTTGGCCATCCGCCTCTGCCTCTACTGTATGGTAGATTTCAATTAAACGACGACTACTGATATTCCCCTGGTCAAATTCCTTAAACAATTGGGTTAATTGTTCTTGAAACCCAATATAGCTACTTTCGCGACGAAAGATAAGTAAATCTTCCTGCAAGTCATTTAAGATTTGCTTGATCAGCATCATTAGGCCAATATCATCTAGTCCTGATTGGATGGGCTCTTGGTTTTGTTCTAAAAAATACCAGGCCAGTCGTTTAAAAGAAAAGACCTGTAAACGCATCATAGCAACCCCATCATCACTAGCAGGCTTACTTTTATAAGTTTGGATATTATCAAGAATAATTTTCTCCATATCAAACTTCATATGTTCGGGAACTAAATAAAAGACCCGGTGACTTGAATCAGCCGCTAAAAAGCTTGCCATATCTCTCAATGTGTCCTCACGATTATCCTTAGTTTCTAAAATACGTGTGATTTGTAAACGCATGCTAACCTTCCTTTAATAGACTTCTACAAGAAATGAAAAGGATCAGTGTTGACCACTGAAGGGAAGACAGCCAGCCCCAAATGATTGGTTTGGCTCCACTGGGTCAACTCGTCTAGGACATAGGGAATACAAATAGCTTCCATATGGTGACCGGGGTCAATTAGACTCAGGCCACTTTCATAGATATCATGGGCAGTATGGTAATCCGCATCAGCCGTAATAAAAACATCCGCCCCGGCTGCCTTGGCTGCTTGATAATAGGATGAACCTGCCCCACCTAATACGGCTACCCGACGAACGAGAGCCTTGTCATCCCTAGTCACAAAGCGAATGCCTTCTAAGTGAGAAACTGCCTTAATTTTCTCCACATAATCTTTAAATGGAATTTTCTCTTTTAATTCCCCTATTCTTCCCATTCCGATACTATGATAATCATTATTCTTCTCATAGATTTCAACGACTGGTTCTTCATAGGGATGGTATTTTTTACCAGGTCACAAACTTTCTCTTTTTCCCTTTCCTTGACAGTTAAGGACAGGGCGATTTCCTCAAGCTCAGTTTTTTGATCCACTTCACCGATTCTTGGTTGCGCTCCATCTACAGGAATAAAACTCCCTTGACCAGTCCATTGAAAAAAACAATCCTGGTAATTTCCAATAACAGAAAGAGGATAGGCACTAAGCGCCTCTTTGAAGGCAGGCAAGCTCTCCTTAGGTAAAAAAGTAACCAGGCGGTAATTTTTTTCCTGGTAATGAGCGGCGAAAACCTCAGCATTGTCTATCCCATAACGTTCAGCTAACCAATCATTCATTCCTGGTTGACTACTATCAAGATTAGTATGAGCACTGTAGACGGCGATTTGGTGCCTAATCAATTTGGCATACATGGCTTGTTGGGGGTCATCCTCGCTGAGGCGCTTTGCTGGCCTAAATATTACCGGATGGTGGGAAAATATAAAGTCAACTTGTTTCGCTATGGCCTCCTCAACCACTTCCGGACGGACATCTAGAGTCACTAAAACCCGCTTAACCTCTTGATCTAAAGACCCAAAATGTAAGCCAATCGGGTCGCCTTCAAGCGCATAGGCAGTGGGAAAACGATTTTCAAAATACTGGACAAGGTCACTAACGGTTACTTTATTGGTCATCACTTTCACCCTCCAAAGCTTGTTTGATCATTGCTAACTGTTGACTAAATTGCTGACGCCTTTCACTAAGTGCTTCCCCTTTCATTTGTTGGAGAATACTTTCTATCTTATGCTGACGTCGGGTCCATTTTTTTCTAAAAATAGCTGGATTGCTAGCCTGGGTATAAAGTCCTAGGTAAATTTGGCTGTCACTGAGACCAGGAGCCTTTCCGACATATTCGGCTGCTATAATTTCATAAATTTTTCCTGCGTCTTCTAAAATATCTTCTCCTATAATTTTATAGCCCTGTTCCAATAACCATTGGCGCAAAAGGTATTCATCGATATTTGCCTGTAAAATTAGCTTGGGATAGTCTAATTGCGTCAAAATTTCCTCGCCAGCAAGTAAAATTTCATGAATGAGCTTGCCCCCCATACCTGCGATTATAACCGTATCGACTGGGTCTTCTTTTTTAAGGTAGCTAAACCATTGCCCAAGCGGCATGATACTAAATCGCCATAGTGCTTATCAAGCACGGCTTGACACATCCGCTCATAAGGCCCTTGAGCGACTTCACTACAAATAGCACCAATAATCAGGCCTTGGTCTAGTAAATAAATCGGAATATGGGCGTGGTCTGAACCAATATCTGCTACAAAACTTCCCTTTTCAACGTAATTTGCGATTCCTTTCAGTCGTTTGGAGAGTGTTTTGGTCATTACTTAGCTCCTCTTCTTATGGTTTTCTCTATGCCTTCTGCCAACAGCTGGTAGCCAGCTTGAGTCAGGTGGACCCCCTCGATAGTTAGCTCAGGTCGGCAATAATTATTTACGTCGTAAAATCCTTGCCAATCCCAATAAGTTAATGAATATTTATTATCAAATTGTCTTAACTCATCATTTAAACGATCAATGAGCACATTGGAGACTGAAGGATCTTCCCTAAGATTTCGCATCACTAGGGATAAGATCAGTTGAGACTCAGGATAATGCTTGTTAAAATATTCGATATTCTTTTCGATCCAGTAGGTCGGATTCTCGATACCTAAGCCCTGCCATAATTCATTAATCCCGTACATTAATAAAATGGTATCATAATCTTCACTTAAATCATTATTTTTGATTAGCATATCGTAACCTTCTTCGGCAATGCTGCCGCTCACGGCCCGGTTATCAATTTTTACATTTCCAATCTGAGCGAAGGGAAATTTCGCTAAAACTGAGTGTCCATAAAATAATAGTCCAGCCATTTGCTTTATCAACCTTTCATCATAATTTCTCTATTTATCTTAGCAAACTTTGCGTATAATGATAATGATCTAAAAATTACTTTATTCTTAAGGAGGTAAGGAATGCAATGGGATTTCGCTTTAAAAAAGAGGAAATGGAAAGTATCGACGACTTATTTGACCGTTTAATCCAACCGGCTAACCCGCGTCAGGAAGATCAAACCGAAGACCAAGCTGAGGAGAAAGCAAGTATTTATTTAAGCCAAGATTTTATTAGAAAGTATACCTCTTTTGATAGCTTTGAAGAGTTTTCATTACAGGCGCCACTTCCTCTACAAGCCGCTGATCAATTAAACGAGGGAGATTCCTATTTGATGAACCAATTCGTCCGTCAACATAGTGATTTCGAGAGCTGGCAAGAACTCCTTAATCATAGATAAGAAAAAGGCCAATTCGAGTGAACAGCTTGAATTTGGCCTTTTTGTTTTGTATTGCTTTTCTCGCTACTCATTAAGGAGTTGCTGGTAAATCGTTAAATAGTCCTTAGCTGGTTTTTCCCAGCGGAAATCGCGAGTCATCGCATGTTGAATCAGATAATGCCAGGCTTCTTTTTGGTTGTAGTAAACGCCGAGTGCATAGTGGACCATGTTGGAAAAATCCCCCGCATCAAAACGTTTAAAACTAAAGCCATTGCCTTCTCCGGTAAACTGATTATAAGGAATAACCGTATCCTTTAAGCCTCCTGTTTCATGAACCAGGGGCAAAGTGCCATAACGCATTGAAATCATTTGCGAAAGCCCACAAGGTTCAAAGGCACTCGGCATCAGGAAGAGGTCACTTCCGGCATAAATTTGTTGAGCTAATTGGGTATCAAAGTCAATATAGGCACAAAATCGTCCCTTATATTGGTCTTCAAAGTAACGGAAGGAGTGCTCGAAACGCTGATCACCTGTCCCTAAAATGAGGAATTGGGCAGAAGTGGTGTGCAATAATTCTTCAGCCTTAGCTTCTAATAATTGCATGCCCTTTTGGTCGGTTAAGCGGCTCACCACGGCAAGAAGCGGCCGGTCAGGATCAACTGCTAAGCCCACCCGTTCCTGTAAGAAGGCCTTATTGGCTGCCTTCCCATCACGCACTGTATCCATGCTATAGTTTTTGGCTAAGGCAGGGTCTGTTTCCGGATTATTCAAATCATAATCAATGCCATTGATTATCCCGCGAATTTTAAAAGCATTAGCTCGAAGCGTTCCGTCTAAAGCTTCCCCAAATTCAGGGGTTTGGATCTCCCGAGCATAGCTAGGGCTAACAGTAGTGACAATATCACTAAAATTGATTCCTCCCTTTAAATAATTGACCCGGTTATTTTGTCTCACACCCTTATCATGAAAGAGGCTATCAGTGGTATTGAAATAATTTTTTAAATTTTCTCGGTCCGTCCAGCCTTGAAAGCGCAAGTTATGAATGGTTAATACCTTGCGAATATTCTTATAGGCTTCTACCCAATGATAGCGATCAACTAAGAGTGCTGGAATCATGGCGCTTTGCCAGTCATTGACATGAATGACGTTAGGAATAAAATCAATTTTCTCCATCATTTCAATAACTGCTAGGGAGAAAAAGGCAAAACGTTCTTCATCATCACCATAACCATAGAGAGAATCACGATCAAAATAATCTAAATTATCGACAAAATAATAGCTTAGCCCTTCTAATTGTAAATATTTAATACCAACATAGGCTGTCTTCTTACCCATGTCGACAGTAAAGTGCATTAAATCGGTGACATCTTCTTTATATTTTTCTGGCATGAGCGTGTAATAAGGGAGGACGACACGAATATCTACCCCCTGGCGCTGTAATTCCTTAGGTAGGGCATAGGAAACATCCCCCAGCCCCCCTGATTTAAAAAAAGGAGCTGCTTCTGCAGAAACAAATAAAACCTTCATCATGTCCTCTTTTCTAACTCTTCCAATCACCTGACAAAAAAGTTTAGAAGTCAGATCTCTTGATAACTTCATGCTTACCAATAACAATTAAATCGTCAGGTTTTCCTTCAATAACTGCTCCTGGTTCAACGGTCACATTCTTATCCAAAATAGCGTAGGAAACCTTAGCCCCTTTACCAATTTTACAGCCTTGCAGGATAATAGAGTGACTAACTTCAGCTTCAGCCTCCACCACCACCTTACGAAATAGTTGGGAATGGAATACCTTTCCAAAAATTTCACAGCCCGTGGCTAATTGGGAATGCTTAACGTCAGCTCCTTTAGCGTAAAATGTTGGAACCCCATTGTGTCCCTTGGTATAGATACTCTGTTTGTTTTGAAAGAGCTCGGTATAAGCTTCTGCCTCTAACATATCCATACTTGCTTGGTAGTAAGCATTGATCGAATCGATATTAGCAATATAGCCATGATGTTCAACCCCAACCGTCTTATAATCTGGAAGGAATTGGATCAAAATGTCATCAAGGTTTTGATTGATGTCTTGGCTTTCTGCCTTTTCGATAATTTCTAACATGATTTTAGTTGGTACGATGGACATGTTCATATCATATAGGACGGTATCACTTTCAATTGGGGTAACCCCCTCAACTTGTAAATCATTAATATAGCCTGCTTCATCCAGGCTAACCAACCGCTCATTGGGATGATATTCTATCATTTCACGAGGAACACGGGCATATAGGCGGGCAATATCAGCGTCAGAATCTTCTAGGGCTTCAATTAAATTACTAATAACCACATTGGCTAAGACACGCGATCCGGCAACATAAACATAATCCGCATGCGAACGATTAATAAATGTCTCATGGTCATCATAAAAATCGCCACGGCGACTAGCTGCTTCATAAAGCGCTTGTTTATGCTCCATTTGTGAGAAAGTAAATATGCCACCCCGATAAGTGTCCAAGTCCCAAGGTTTCCCGCTACGGATATGATCATAGACAGAACGACCTGATCGGCCGATAAAGAGGGCTGCCGAACGCATATTAGCGTAAGTGATACTAGATAGAGCAAAGTCTAATAAGCGGTAACGGCAAGCAAAAGGTAACATGGCAATAGGACGTTGCTTAGTCAATGGGTAAAGATCGTTATCATTTTCAGTTAAGTTTAATATTGCGCAAACTTTATTTTGAACCATGCTCACTACCCCCTATTATTTCTTCATATCCAGCCACCTGAATATCATGTACTTCACCAACAAAGCGTGTATTATCCATCACTTCAGCATTTTCACCCAGAATCGCATACTTAATTTCTACATTCTGGCCAATTTTTGCTCCTGACATAATCACACTATTTTCAATCAGACTTCCCTTGCCAATTGTGACATTTTGAGAAATGACAGAATTTTTAATGCTTCCACGATTAATTGTTCCATCACAAATCATTGAATCTTCGACATGACTTTCTCCTGACATGAATTGTGGAGGGGCAAACGCAACTTTCGAAAAGATGGGCCAGGTATCTTCTCGAATATTCAGCGGATGGTTAGGCTCTAAGAATTCCATATTAGCTTCCCAAAGACTGTCGATGGTCCCAACATCCTTCCAGTAACCATGGAAGGAATAGGCGTAAAGTCTTTCTTGGTTTTCAAGATAAGTAGGAATAACATCATGGCCAAAGTCTTCCATTTCCTCAGGGTCATTTACCAAATATTGGCGTAATAATTCCCAATTAAAAATATAAATCCCCATGGAAGCTAAATTACTTTTAGGCTCAGCCGGTTTCTCTTCAAATTCAACAATGCGGCCGGCCTCATCCGTATTCATAATGCCAAAACGGGAAGCTTCTTCCATTGGAACGGGGATGACTCCTACTGTACAATCAGCTTCGTTCTTTATATGCTCTTGAAGCATGGCTTCATAATTCATTTTATAAATATGGTCACCAGACAGGATGAGGACATATTTAGGTTGATGTGAATCGACGAAGGCTACATTTTGATAAATCGCATTGGCTGTTCCCTTAAACCATTTTTCTCCTTCACTACTTGAGTAAGGCTGTAAAACAGCTGCCCCGCCATCACTAACATCCAGCCCCCAAGGTGCTCCATTACCAATATGGTCATTTAAAACGAGTGGTTCATACTGAGTCATCACTCCTACTGTCGTAATACCTGAATTCGCACAATTACTTAAGGGAAAATCAATGATACGGTATTTCCCCCCAAAAGGGACAGCAGGTTTAGCGATATCTTGAGTGAGTTTCCCTAAACGAGTCCCTTTACCACCAGCTAAAATCATAGCTAACATTTCACTTTTCATAGATTACGAGATTACTCTCGTCCCTCCTCTCTGAAATAAAAATTATTTCCCAGCCTTCTACAGCATTGTACGGCCTAGGCATTGAATTTACTTAATGATTACTTGTTTGCTGACTATTGCCTTTGGCTGCTTTTGCTTGCGATTTGACCAAGGCTTCTTCATCAATGGTGTCTGGTACTAGTAGTAAAAGCGATAGACTCGGCAGAACAAGTTCAATTGAATAGTTTTGTTTTTGATGTGCTTTGTCTTCGGTCTGGAAGACCTCTTTCTGGTAGAGCCAGTTACCGCCAAATTCTTTCATTTCACTATTTAATAGTATTCGGTAACTGCCTGGCAAAGGCACACCCAATCGATAATTGTGGCGTTCAACTGGAGTAAAATTAAATATACAGATGACACAATCGCTTAATTCTTCCCCTTTGCGGATGAAAGCCACAATGCTTTCATCAGGATTATCTGCCTCAAGAAAAATGATGCCTTTAGCTGATAAATCATAGTGATGAAGCGCTTTCTTACTTAAGTATAACTGATTTAATGTGGAAATGTAATCTTGAAATTCCAAATTATATTCCCTGGACAAGGTCTCCCATTCTAAGCCTTCATAGAAACGCCATTCTAAAAATTGACCAATTTCATTGCCCATAAAACTTAATTTTTTCCGGGATATACCATCCGATAACCTTCCATTAACCGCAAATTAGCAAATTGACGGTAACGGTTATCCCCTGGCATCTTTCCTAGTAAAGATTCTTTTCCATGGACGACTTCATCATGGGAAAAAGGCAGAATAAAGTTTTCATCAAACATATACATGAAGGTGAAGGTAATTAACCGATAATTATAGGAGCGCGAGAGTGGGTCAAGCTTAAAGAATTTGAGAGTATCATTCATCCAGCCCATATTCCACTTGAAATTGAAGCCAAGACCACCTTGGTCAATCGACTGGGTGACTCCTGGCCAAGCAGTACTTTCCTCAGCAATCATTAAATATGAGGGGTCACGCAGGAAAATTTCTTTATTCAAGCGGCGTATAAAATCGACCCCCTCTAAATTGACATTATTCCCATAAATATTAGGTGTCCAGTCCCCATCATCGTAGTCAAGATAAAGCATGTTAGACACCGCGTCCACCCGTAAGCCATCAAAATGAAATTCTTCGAGCCAATAGACAGCATTGGATATGAGAAAACTTTGGACTTGATTTTTTCCTAAGTCAAAATTCAGGGTCCCCCAACGAATGTTCTTAGCTCGCCTGGGATCACTATATTCAAAAGTCGGCCCACCGTCAAAGTTAGCCATGGCATCATCATTAATCACAAAATGACCAGGTACCCAATCCATGATGACTCCAATTCCTGCTTGATGAGCTGCATCCACAAAACGTTTTAGCGGATCAAAGTCATGCCCATAACGGCCAGCAATGGAGTAATAACCACTGACTTGGTAACCCCATGAGGCTTCAAGTGGATGTTCGGTCAGAGGCATAAATTCAATGTGGGTATAACCCATTTTCTTAACATAAGGAATTAACTCCTTGCGTAAATCATCGAAACTATAAGCCCTACCATCTGCATGGCGTTGCCAAGAGGACTGATGGACTTCATAGATATTAATCGGGCTCTGATAAATATTTTGTTGTCGCCTGGTCTGGAGCCATTTTTCATCATTCCAGCTATAACTCGTGGGATTCTGGATGACTGAGGCAGTTTTAGGTGGAACTTCACTAGCAAAGGCAAAAGGGTCTTGTTTTTCTTTAACCAAGCCATCCCGCCCTTCAATGACAAATTTGTATAAATCCCACTCAGAAGCTTCCTTAATAACTGTTGTCCAAGCACCAGTTTCTCCGACTCGTTCTAGCGCTTGCGGCTGCCACTGGTTAAAATCACCTTCAATCGCCACTGATTTGGCCTGGGGAGCCCAAGTGGTAAAGCGATAACCGTCTTGAGAAGATGAAGCCATTTTATGGGCTCCTAAGAAGCGATAAGCATGATAATGTTTTCCTTTATTAAAGAAATACATATTGTCTTCAATATTTTTTAAACTTAATTCTTGATTAGACATCTATCTCACCCCTATCTTTCTATACAAAAAAGGCGAGGAGAAATCTCCTCGCCTTCCCTAGACTAAGGGTTAATCAGTGTTCACATCACTCATTAACCAAGTACCTACTTCCTGTAGTGGTTTAAACAATAAACCGTGTACTCTCTATAACACTACATGGACTTATCTTATGCCATGTTGATGTCGATTCATCGCATGAAATAAGTCTATCATAGAGTATCCTATTAAACAAGGAATTTATTTAAATCGTCTATAAGACTCCATCCTGAATCACTTCAATTTTATACCCATCAGGATCAGTTACAAAATAGTAGAAAGGATCCATTCCGGGTAAGCCAGAAATATCAGTCAGTTCGTACCCTTTTTCTTCATGTTGGTCATGAATAGCTTTAACATCATCAACTAATAAACCAATATGACCATAGCCATTACCAAGATCATAACCATCACTGTCATAATTATAGGTTAATTCTAAGCGCCAGCTGGAGCCTGGTAAGGCCATATAACATAAGGTAAATTCATTATCCGGAAAATCCTTTTTATCAACCACTTCAAATCCGAAAGCTTCTTGATAAAAAGCAATCGAGGCTTCAAAATCCTTCACCCGCACACAAGTATGATCAACTTTCATTGCTTCCATCCCTTCTATATTTGCTACATCTATATATGCTTTAATCTTACCCTATCTCACTAAGATTTTCAAAGTAAAGCTGCTATTCAAACACTTTACTAGGCTAAACTTAATTTCTTTGACTCAGTTCTTATATTTTCTTTTCAAGTATTTAAAAAAGCGTAATCTAACATATAAGCTACTGGCAGGTGTTTGGAAGCTAAATACGGTAAATAGGTACTAAAGCGGAATAGAAAGTAATAAAAAAGCGGTCCTTAGAACCGCTCATTCATTTACTTCTATAAGCCTTTTGGCCTGTTTCTAAAATATTTTATGCGGCCAAGAGGACTTGAACCTCCACGGGAATTACTCCCACTACCCCCTCAAGGTAGCGCGTCTGCCGATTCCGCCATGACCGCTAAATTTGACTACCCATATATCATAACTTAATTGTCACTCTTCTGTCAAGAACTTTTATTATCCTTTTCTGCAAAAGAAAAAGCCTATTAACAGCAAATATCATATAGCCTTAATAACTGTAATTATTAAGTGATCCAATTATATAAAAAAAGAGCCGAGATTATAGACTCAGGCTCTCTGTTTATTATTCTCCTTGTGGGCGACGACATGCTAGCGTTCCCATGCCAATACATCCTTGGCCTCCATGGGTCCCTAAAACAGGGGTCAAATAAGTCGTCATATAATCTAAATCAGGGAATTCAGCTAAAATTGCTTGTTCAAATTCTTTGACTTCCTCAGGGGCATTACCATGAGCAAAAGCTAATTTTAGCCCTGCAGGGTAGCGATCTTTTGCCTCTTGAACGAGTTCAATATAGCGCTTGATCACCTTACGTTTGGTTCTAACCTTATCAAATAAAACCACTTCACCTGCTTCATTGAAGTATAGAATAACAAATACTCTTAGCATGGTAGACAAGGCTGCTTGAAAGGAAGTTGCTCGTCCGCCTTTAACAATATTTTTCAAGTCTTTTAACATGACATAGACACGGGAGTTATCAGCAATCCATTGCATTTCTTCCGCTATAGCTTCAGGCTGCCGCCCCTCTTCTACCATTGCCATTCCCTCTTTTAAGATGTGAAGCATTTGGATAGAAGTTCCCTTAGAGTCGATAATATAAGAATTAAAGTGTTCAGCATACTCCTCTAAAATCATATGGGCAGTCTGTAAGGTCCCGCTTATTTTAGAGGAAAGGAAAATACCAAAAACTGTGTCATAGCCTTCTTCCACTAGCCGGTCACAGACCCGGTAAAATTCTACAGGTTGAGGTTGCGAAGAGCTTGGGAGGTCCTCACTGGTCTCCAATTTGTTGTAAAAGCGCTTGCTTTCCGCAATATCTGTCGTGTCACCAAAGACCTCCCCATCAGGAAAACGTACCGATAATTCCACTTCCATGACATTGGGCAAATTCTTCATATTATCGGGAAGTGATGCCGTACTATCAATGATAAAAGCAGCCTTCATAATTTACTCAATTTCCTCCTTATATAAAATGGGTATTTAATTATCTTATACTAGCACAAAAAAACAATTTTGATAAGTAAAGACCATTGTCTATAAGAGACTAGTTAGCCAATTATTATTGATAGCATTAACGTCCGTTCTAAATGCCGTTTGTTTCTCCACTATTAAGTGTCTTTATCACAGGGGATACAAAACTTGCAGAAAATATGGCATTTGTTTGCGCCACCATGGCCAATCATGGGCCACATCTTCTCCCCAAGTATCAAACCAAGCAGGGATTTGTTTACATTCAAAGGCCGCTTTTAGGCTATAAAAGCTTGATAGACCATCTTCTTCCCAGGGGCCGAGTCCTGTACATACAATGATATCGCCTTGGCGGTAATGGTCAATAAACCAAGGATCATTTTGCCCCCAAAGGAAATCGACTGGTGAGTTATGGTAAATTTCGAAATCATCCTGGTAGCCTTTCATGAAATAACGAACATCATATACTCCACTTAGAGCAATCACAGTATCAATTACATCTGGGTGGTTTAAAAAAGTATTAATGGCATGATAGGCTCCCATACTGCAACCGGTTGCGCCCATGGGGTCCATCCAATTCGAAACATGCTTAATTAAGGGAAGAGCTTCTTCAATAAAATAACGATCATAAGCCTGTTGGGCTAAAGCCATGTCGTGACCTGATTTATTGGATAACCAGCTCTGATCATCATAGGATGATAAAGTAAAGAATTGCACCTTACCATTATCAATCCAAGCTTGGCAGGCCTCAATCATCCCGAAATCAGCATATTCATTATGAGACCCACCTGAAGAGGGAAAGACCAAAAAGGGCTTTCCAGCGTGTCCATAACGATTAATTGACATATTCCGTCCAATATTGTGCCCATAGTGGGTATAGCTTTCAAAATTCATAACTGTCTCCTTAATATTCACCTAAGTATCAAATTAGTAGAGCGAAAATCAATTAATTTTGACTTGCCTTAAGCCTCGCTTCACTCATTAACAAAATTGCCAGCATTGCTAAGGGTAGACTTATCTGCTAAGCTAGAAGATCAGTCATTTTTTATCAGCTGGATATTTTTCCTCATAGTATAGCACAATTTAAATCGAGATTATTAGCTTTAGACAATATTTGGCAAACAATAAATCAGTACCTGCTCATTGGTTGGAACAGTTGACAATCAGAACATATGTTCTTATATTAAGAGATAGTACGATATGATTATTTACTAGCTAATATAAGGAAATGATTCTATGCCCGAGCAAACGAAACACAAAAAATTTCCCCATGCCTATCGATCCATGATCAAATGGCAGAGCATGTTCCTATCTGAACACCGAGAAGCCTTAAGGTCAAGGCAAAAAAATTACGGTAGAGTCCATCCCCTGGCCATGACTAGCCAGCAAATGACTTTGACCGAACTCCGCCAGAAACTTTTTCTGGCCTTGAATAGTCAACTCCCCTGCATCATTGTTTTGAATGAAGTCGACTCAGATGGCCACTATCGATTACTACATGGTTATATACACAGCCTGGACCACGAGTATTTTCTGATGAACCAAGAAACAATTCCTTTATCTCTCCTTAAATCTTGCCAAGTCATTCTAGATTAATCGGCTTATTTTACCGAATTTTAAAGGCCTAAGCGCTTTACTTGTAAATACAAGTAAAAATGATTATCATGGATAAATGGACATTTTCAAAAATAAAATGCTTAGAAAGGAGTTACTATGGAGTTTGTCAAAGACCACCTAAGTACGCTACTCTTTCAGGTAGCGACTTTAGAAAAAAGCTATATCGACAAACAGGTTAAAAAAGCTAATCTAAATATCATTCAAGCCAAGAGTCTTTACTATATCCATCTCCATCCCCAGCTCATCCAAAAAGAGCTTGCAGAATATTTGGATAAACCCCATGCTACGACCAGTAATATTGTAACTAGTCTGGAAAATAAAGGTTATCTTTATCGCAAACAAATTTCTGGGAATGAACAAAAGAAATACCTGTTCTTAACGCCACAGGGAGAAAAACTGGCTAAAGAAATCCAATTCATTTTTGACCAACTTGAAGAAATTGTGACTAACAATTTATCCTTAAATGAAAAAAAGAAATCCAAGAATTACTCAAACGTATTCACAATAATTTACAAGAACAAAAATAAGAAAGGAGTCGCCTATGTTAAAAATATTAAAACGCATCCCCATACACTTAATCTTGCTTAGTATCTTCTTTGCATTTGCCCAAGGGCTTGCTGAGTTAGTCTTACCAACTTTCACCGCTGGCCTAGTTAACCAAGGGATTGTTCCTGGCGATTTTTCAGCCATTAGCCGAATTGCTATCCAGATGCTAGGTGTCACCCTAATCATTGTTAGTTCTGCCCTAGCAAATATCTGGTTTGCTTCACAAGCCTCACAAGGACTGGGAAAAGATTTACGAGATACCATCTACGCTAAAGTACAACGCTTATCGAAAGACACTTACGATCATTTTGGTGGTGCCTCTCTGATTACTCGGAGCTCAAGTGACATTATGCAAATTGAATTGACCACAATGATGGTCTTACGAATGTTTCTATTGGCTCCGGCTATGCTTATTGCTAGCTTAGTGATGGCCTACCGAGCAAGCGCCTTACTTAGTCAAACCTATCTGGTTACCATTCCCCTAGTTATTATCTCTTTAGCCTTAGTCCTCTATTTCGCCTCCCCCTTATTCCGCGCCATGCAAGCCAAGGTGGACAATATGAACCTTATCTTTAGAGAGGGACTAACTGGTATTCGCGTCATTCGCGCCTTTAATAAGAGTGACTATGAATCCAAGCGCTTTGCTAAGGCCAATGAAGACTATCGGCAAACGGCTGTTGGCGCCCAAATTCGCTTAGCTTTCCTACTCCCTGCCCTACTCTTAATTTTGAACCTAACCACGATTTATATTAACTGGTTCGGGGGGCATTTAGTCGCCAACCAACAACTCAGCATTGGAGTTATTCTTTCCTTTGTTTCCTATACATCCATTATGGGAATATCCTTTGCCTTTATCGGCATGATGTTTGTTCTCATCCCAAGAGCCCAAGTTTCAGCTGAACGGATTAACCAAGTCCTCGATGCTCCCGAAAAAATTCATTCCCCTGCTGATGGTGGCAAGACTTTTTACCCTAAGCGGCAAGCTAGACTAGATTTTGACCATGTCAATTACAGCTATCAAGGGGCAGAATCTAATGTTTTAACCGATATTAATTTCTCTATCAAAGCTGGGGAAACCTTAGGAATCATTGGCGGGACAGGTTCGGGAAAATCAACAATTGCTAACCTCATCCTGCGCTTCTATGAACGTTCTAGTGGCGACATCAAGATTAATGGCGAAAAAATTGAAAGTTATAATCTTGATGCTCTACGTGACTATATCGCCTACGTTCCTCAAAAGGCCAACCTTTTTAAAGGAAATATCCGATCTAACTTAGAATTTGGTAAGGAGCAGGCTAGTGATGAAGAAATTTGGCAAAACTTAAAGATTGCTCAAGCTGCTGACTTTGTGTCAAACTTACCCGATGGCATTGACTACCGGGTCGAGCAACGCGGTTCAAATTTCTCAGGAGGACAAAAGCAACGTCTCTGCATCGCCAGAGCCCTGATGAAGGATGCGGCTATTTTAATCTTTGATGACTCCTTTTCTGCCTTAGATGCTAAAACAGATGTCAACCTAAGACAGGCACTGAGTCAGTACGCCAAGAATAAAATTACCCTTATTATTTCGCAAAAGGTCTCTACAATTAGGGAAGCTGATAAAATTTTAGTCTTAGAAGACAATGGGAGTGTGGCTGGTTTAGGTAACCATGATACTTTAATGGAAACTTCGCCTTTATATGCTTCTATTGTGTCATCACAACTCAAGGAGGTGAGTGAATAATGGGAAGACGTACACCAAAATCAACTAGCAAAGCCCTTAAACGTCTTTTTAAATTTTTCGGTCACTATCAAAAATCATTCATTGCGGTTGTAATCCTTTCGGTGGCAGCAACGATAGCCGAAACCGTTGCGCCTAAAATTTTAGGACAAGCAACGACCTTGATTGCTGAAGGGGTCAGCCAAGGCCTACAAGAAATGAATGGACAAATGGGCTATAAGATTGACTTTACCGGGATTTTCCGTGTGCTTCTAGTGGTCGCTGCCTTATATATCGCCACTAGTATTGGCCGTTACTTCCAAAATTATTTACTTTCACATGCCGTACAGGGAACAATTGCTAATCTCCGCCAAGCCATGCGAGATAAATTGAACAAGCTTCCAATTAGTACCATTGATCATTTATCGACCGGTGAAATTTTGAGTCGGGCTATTAATGATATTGAAAATATTGCCCGTACCCTGCAACAAAATATCGCTCAGACCATTATGAGTATCACCCAATTAATTGGTGTAGTAACGATGATCCTCATGATCAGTCCCAAAATTGGGGGGCTTATGATATTAACTGTTCTATTTGCTGTTTTCCTAGTCAGCCGCATCACACCAATAACTCAAAGACTCTTTGCTGACCGGCAAAGAATTCAAGGAAGCATTAATGACCATATTGAGGAAGACTATAATGGTCAAATTGAAATTCGTGCTTTCAACCAACAAGGCCATAAGCGCGATCTATTTGAAGAAGAAACCGATGCTTATTATAAAACCTCACAACGGGCAGAATTCTTTTCTGGTTTTCTCTATCCCATGGTTAACTTTATCCGTAATTTAGATTACGTCCTCATTGCTTTTGTCGGGGGGATAGATATTTTACAAGGTCGTCTACCACTCGGGGACGTCCAAGCCCTCTTGCAATACAACCCACAACTTTACCAACCCATTTCTAACCTTGCTACTATCGTTAACCAAATTCAAAGTACCCTAGCTTCCGCAGAACGGGTATTTGAATTCCTAGATCTGGAGGAAATGGAAGTAACCCATAGCGACTACTCCGTTATTGACACTGATAAAAAAGTAATCTTTGACAATGTTTATTTTGGTTATGATGACGACCATTACACTTTAAAAGATTATAATTTGGATGTTAATGAGGGCGAAACTATTGCTATCGTTGGCCCTACTGGTGCTGGTAAAACGACTCTAATTAACTTATTAGAACGTTTCTACGACGTCGATAAAGGCAGTATTAAAATTGATGGTAAAGATATTCGTGACTATTCCCGCGAGGATGTTAGTAAACAAATGGGCATGGTCTTACAAGATACCTGGCTATTTAACGGAAGTATTTATGATAATATCGCATACGGTGATCATAACCAATCTGTTTCAGAGGAAGAAGTTTATGCTGCAGCTAAAACTGCCCATGTCGATGACTTTGTTCGGAAATTGCCTGATGGCTACGACACCATCATTAATGAAGATGCTTCAAATATTTCTCAGGGGCAAAGACAGCTCATTACGATTGCCCGTGCCCTAGTAGCCACACCAGATATCTTAATCTTAGATGAAGCGACCTCAAGTATTGACACACGCACTGAAGAATTAATTCAGAAAGCAACCGAAAAATTACTTAAAGGACGAACCAGTTTTGTGATTGCTCACCGTTTAAGTACGATTCAGGATGCTGATCAAATTATTGTTATGGACCAAGGAAGAATTATTGAAAAAGGTAACCATGAAAGTCTAATGGAAAAACGAGGCTTCTATTACGGCTTGTATAGCGCCCAATTCCAAGAAGATTAACAAAAAGCTCAGTCTCTTTTACTGCGACGTAGTAAAAGATAGACTGAGCTTTTTTATATATTATTCCCCATTAACGATATGCTTGTCTAACCAATCGTTAAATTGTGAAGTAAATTGTTTCATGTCGTCAACTGCTTTAAAATCAGGAATGTTACCAATAAGGACCTGGTCACTTTGCTTGGCCCGGTCTCCTTGTTTTTGAACAATCAGGATACTTTTTTGAGAAAACTCATTTTGAAAAAGACTTTGGGGTAAATTAATAAAGGCTTGCAAATAAGCTGTTTCATTTATCCCTTGCATCAATTGCGGTAGCGTTGGATCGGTTAAAGTAGATTTAGGGACTAAGAACAAACCCCAAGCATTGTCCTCTAAATAATGAATCCCCTGCTCAATTAACAAATAATGGGCATAGGCATGGGAGCCTTCCTCAATAAATTTTGCCCCGCTCTTAAAAGTCTGGGCGACTTGGTCTTGAGGATAATAGCCTATCGGTAAATCAGCAATAATAACCTGACAGGGATCAACCAACAGATCTCCCAAAGCATCAGCAAGGGTGAGTTTTGGACTTAAGCCAAGTAAGGCCATGGCCTTTTCACCAATAGATAGCATCAAGTCATCATTATCAACTCCGGCCCCAAGGACTTGATAATCTTGGTCCGTAAAAGTCTTCGCCACCAGTGACCATAAATTACCGGTACCAAAGCAGGGATCAAAAAGATTGATAGATTTTTCTAGCGAATTTTGATTAGACTCAACTAAGCGAAAGGCCAAGTAGCCGATAATTAAGGCAATGGCATCAGGAGTGGCTTGATAATTAGCCTGTATTTCTTGCTTCTTTACCCCTTCAATCAATAGCCATTGGATGATATTATGCTTGGCTTCCTGGTCTAAAGCCTGCCACTGACTTTTTTGATAGAGCTTATTTAATTCCTTAATCACTTGATCGTCAGGTGCTCCGTTAATTTGCTGGGCTGATCCTAGTAATAGGTTCTGTAATGTTTCGTGAATCGCTTCAACATAGGTCATCTCTAAGGCCTGAGCACTTTTTTCGGTCGCTTCATGCAAATAGGTAAAGGCTGCTTTAATTCCTTCGGTATCCATAATCGACTCCTTTTAAATGTCTATATAATAAAAAAAGGGCTGTGACAACTGTCTCAGCCTCTTAAGTCGTCTGCTTAAGCTTCTTGGTATACAGAAACTTGTTTGCTGTTACGACCTTTACGTTCAAATTTAACTACACCATCACATAGTGCGAATAAAGTATCGTCTCCACCGCGTCCAACGTTTACACCTGGATGAATATGGGTACCACGTTGACGGTAAAGAATTGATCCACCAGTTACAAATTGGCCATCTGCCCGTTTAGCTCCTAAACGTTTAGCTTGTGAGTCACGGCCGTTAGCTGTGGAACCGCCACCTTTTTTGTGGGCGAAAAATTGTAAATCTAATTTTAACATGTTAGGTTCCTCCTTTGTTTACTTATTTAAAGATACCTGAAGATAGTCAGGTTGACTGGCACTAACATCATCTTTTAAGGCATAATAGCAACTTTTAAATAAGATTTGAGCAATCCTGGCCTGACTTTCATCCAAGTCAGCGGGAATTTCGCAATAGAGATAACCCCCATCTGGATCTAAGTCAACAATTGGAGCAACTTGTGTTAAACGCTCCAAATTATTTACCAGGGAAAAAGTTAAAGTTGACACCGCAGCACACACTATATCATGACCATATTCCCCTGATAAAGCGTGTCCTAGCACTGTCATACTTACAAAGCTTCCATCTTTACATTTAAACTTTGCTTGAATCATACTTAAGCCTTAATTGAATCAATTGTTACTTTAGTATAAGGTTGACGATGGCCTTGTTTAGAACGAGAGTCTTTTTTAGGACGGTATTTGAAGGTAGTCACTTTCTTTTCGCGACCTTGTTTTTCAACAGTTCCTTCAACTGAGGCACCTTCTACTAATGGTGTACCAATTTTAGTACTTTCACCACCAACAAAGACTACTTCGTCAAAGGTTACCTTATCTCCTGCTTCAGCATCTAATTTTTCAACAAAGATTACTGAACCTTCCTCAACTTTAATTTGCTTTCCACCTGTTTTAATAACAGCGTACATGCAATGCACCTCCTTATAATTACTTAGACTCGCCAAGATAAGTGATCAAATAATCATACTTGATTCTTCAACTTATCGATGCGCGGTTGCAGTTCTGGTGCTTACAGAAATACAACAAGAGTAGTTTAGCAAAATTAAGCCCTAAGGTCAAGGATAAATCCTTAGCTTTTGTAAGTATAGAGCCTCACTGGTTTTTGTCGCCCTTTTTTATGCACTTCATTTTACAACTTACCGTATTTTAATTTAAATTACTTGGATATCTGTTAAACTTGAAATACCTAATTCTGCTAAACGAGACGGTAATTCTTTAGCTAAATCAATACAAATTCCAGGATTTTTAAAGTGTTGGTAACCCACTTGGACTGCGTTAGCTCCGGCCATAAACATTTCAATCACATCATCAGCCGTGCATACACCACCAACCCCGATAATAGGCAGCTGGCTTTGTTGGCGGACTTGGTGAATCATTCTTAAAGCCAAGGGTTTTAAGAGCGCTCCTGAGATTCCCCCATAGCCATTACCTAGAACTGGTCTTTTTCTTTAATATCAATACCCATTCCGAGTAAAGTATTGATCATGGTTAGCCCATCTGCACCTGCTTCTTCCAAGGCTTGGGCCATAGCCACCACGTCATCGACATTGGGTGACAATTTAACGTATACTGGTAGGTCAACTAAGGACTTAATTTTTCGGTTAATTCCTTAGCAAATTGAGGATCCTTGCCAAAAGCTAGGCCGCCCTTTTTCACATTCGGACAAGAGATATTAATTTCAAGAGCGTTCACTAAGCCGGATTGATCAAATAATTGGGCGACTTGACAGTAGTCCTCAACTGTATTTCCTCCTACACTAGCAATGATAGGCAAGCTAGGATATTTTTCTTTGAGCTGAGGAAGTTTTTCCTTGATAACCACATCAATTCCTGGGTTTTTTAAGCCTACTGCATTAAGACTGTAGTCATCATTCCACCACATCTTGGGATCAGGATTGCCTTCGCGAGCTTCCAAAGTGGTGGTTTTTATCACTAAGGCGCCTAATTGACTTAAATCGAGGTCTTGGCAATTAGAGAAATCACCATAACCAAAACTCCCACTAGCGGGCATTAAGGGGTTAGATAAAGATAAACCTGGTAATTCCACTTGGATATTATTCATTACTATTTCCTCCCTCAGCTTGATAAACAACTTTTCCATTAACTAAACAATATTCGGTTTTTCCGTATAAACTGGTGTTATTTAGAGGACTATTGCTACTCTTTGAGGCGTAGTCACTAGCCTTGACTTGATAAGGACGGTCGAGGTTAAAAATACTAATATCAGCGGCTTGCCCTGGCCAGATTGTTCCTGCTGTCTCTAAATGGAATAATTGACGAGGTTGGTCAGTCATTAGGGCAATGAGCCTTTCTAAACTGAGTTTCCCTCGCTTAACTAATAGCGTGTATAAACTCATAAAGGCTGTTTCACTACCAACAATTCCAAAGGGGGACTTCAAGAAACCTTGACTCTTTTCTTCTTCGGTATGGGGAGCATGGTCTGTAGCGATCAAATCAATAGTCCCGTCATTTAAGGCTTGGACTAAGGCTTCTTGGTCTGATGAGTTTCTCAATGGCGGGTTCATTTTATAATTGGCATCATCTTTTAAGATATTGCCATCATGGAAGAGAAGGTGGTGGGGAGCAACCTCACAAGTAATATTCACTCCATCCAATTTGGCTTGGCGAATCAAATTTAAACTGGCCGCCGTAGACACATGGCAGACATGGTAGTGGACCCCTGTTGCCCGAGCTAATTCAATATCTCTAGCCAATTGACTGCTTTCAGCCACTGATAAAATCCCAGGAAGTTCCAAACGCTCTGCAGCCTTACCTGCATTGATCACGCCATTATTAAATAAGGAACGATCTTCTAGGTGAGCACAAATGGCTAGGCCTTGCTCTTTGGCTGCTAGCATCGCTTGATACATGGTTGCAGCAGATTGGACACCATGTCCATCATTACTCAAGGCAAAGGCACCCTCCTCCTTCATTGCTGGAATATCAACAACTTGGTCACTGGTTAAATCCTTGGTAATGGGAGCGTATTGATGGATCTTTACCTCACCATCACTTTGATTCTTTTGAATTAACTGGCTAAGTTTTTCAGGGGTATCAGGAACAGGATTGGTGTTAGCCATGGTACATACGCTAGTAAAACCTCCGCGAGCTGCTGCCCGGCTACCACTAGCAATCGTTTCTTTGTCTTCAAAACCTGGTTCTCGGTAATGCACATGGATATCAATAAGGCCTGGAGTCACCAAGCAACCTGAAGCATCAATCACTTGATCAACTTCATCTGGGTCGGCCAAGTGTTGACCCAGAGCTTGGATCTTTCCTCCCTCAATAAGAATATCCATTGTCGTCAAAGAGCCCTGACTATAAACCTTACCTGCTTGAATTAGGACTTTCATTATTTCTCACCCTCAATCACACTCTTTAAGATAGCCATTCTCATATAAACGCCATTTTCCATTTGTTGCACAAAGCGACTCTTTTCTGATTCTACAAGTTCACTAGCCAGTTCAACGTCACGATTAATAGGACCTGGATGCATTAATATGGCATGGTCTTGTAGCTTTTGATAACGGTCTAAATTAATTCCATATTTCTCATGATAACGCTTAGGGTCAAAACTCTTTTCCAATGGGTCATCAGAATGTCTTTTATGTTGGACCCGTAAGAGCATCACCACATCCATTTGGTCAATTAACTGGTCAATGTCTTGGTAGCTGCCATATTGGTCCATTTGAGGATCATACCAGGCTTCTGGGCCCGAAAAGAATACTTGACTTCCCAATTGGTTGAGTGATTGGGCATTGCTGCGAGCTACCCGCGAATTTTTAATGTCACCAATAATTGCAACCTTCAAACCATCAAAGTGCTTAAACTCCTCATAGATAGTCATCATATCTAGTAAACATTGGCTCGGATGTTGGCCACTACCATCCCCACCATTAATAAGGTGGATTTTGTGGTGGTGCTTATTAAGCTCTTTTAATAGGTCAAGATAGTACTCATTTTGAGAATGGCGAATAACTAATGCATTAGCTCCAATAGCTTCTAAAGTAATAACGGTATCATAGAGACTTTCGCCTTTATTGACCGAACTCTGACTCACTTCAAAGGGTAAGACTTGATAACCCAACCGCCGTTCTGCCTGCTCAAAACTCATATGTGTTCTAGTTGAATTTTCATAAAACAAATTAGCCATAGTAATGGATTGGGGATGAACCGCTACTGGACTATTTTTAAAAGTTTCCCCTTGTCTAATAAGCTCCATTACTTCTTCATTGCTTAAATCTTGTACACTGGTTAAATGTTCCATTCTTATCCCCCTAAAATTTTTCTAAAGTTTAACGATTTCTTGTCTATCTTATAAGGCTTGAGTTGAAATACTGCGGCTTTGTAGTACCTTCAGCATGGCTAAAGCAGTGTCTAAGGTGGTAAACAGTGGAATATTATGTTCAATAGCTAATTGACGAATAATTTGACCATCCTCACCAGCTTCTTTTTGTCCACCAACAGTATTGATAATGGCTTGAATCTTGCCATTTTCAATTAAATTAGGAATACTATTTGCCTCATTACTGTTAATTTTAGCCACAGCTTTTACTTTTAGACCGTTATTGCTGAAGTATTGGCCAGTACCCGTAGTCGTTAAAATTTCATAGCCTAAGCACTTAAAGCCATTAGCCAGGGTCAGGGCTTCTTCTTTCGAAAGGTCATCAATGGTGAAAAGGATGTTTCCAAACTGTGGCAGGTGTAAGCCACTAGCCTCAAAGGCCTTGTAGAGAGCTTCTTCTAAACTCCGACCACATCCGATGACTTCACCTGTCGATTTCATTTCCGGACCTAGTAAACTATCCACTTTGGCCAATTTATTAAAGGAGAAGACCGGTGCCTTAATATAGACGCCGTCTGCTTCTTTTGGCGAACTAAGGTCGATCAAATCGCTAAGTTTTTTACCAAGAATTAACTGGGTAGCGACTTGAGCCATGGAAATATTGGTTACCTTAGATAGGAATGGCACCGTCCGACTGGCTCTTGGATTAACTTCGATTACATAGACTTTCTCGCCTTGGACGATAAATTGAATATTCATTAAGCCCACACAGTGCAAGGATTTAGCTAATTCCTGACTGTATTGAATGATAGTTGCTTGCACCGATGCACTTAGGTTTTGAGGTGGATAAGCAGCAATGGAGTCTCCCGAGTGCACTCCGGCGCGTTCAATATGTTCCATAATGCCTGGAACATAGGCATCTTCACCATCTGAGATCACATCAACTTCACACTCTATACCGAGGAGGTAATCGTCGATTAAGACAGGATGATCTTCACTAACTTCAACAGCGCTTTGGATATATTTATGTAATTCAGCTTCACTATAGACAATTTCCATAGCCCGACCGCCAATGACATAGGAAGGACGTACTAAAACAGGATAACCAATTTCTTTAGCTGCCTTGACCGCTTCACTTTCATTCATTACCGTTTTCCCATTAGGCTGAGGAATATTTAAAGAATGAATCAATTGTTCAAAAAGATCCCGATCTTCTGCGCGGTCAATATCTTCTACTTGGGTTCCCAGTAATTCCACTCCAGCTCTAGCCAATGGCCAAGCCAGATTAATCGCTGTTTGTCCACCGAACTGAACGATAACCCCTTTAGGCCGCTCTAAGTCAATAACATTCATCACATCTTCAAAACTTAAGGGTTCAAAATATAATTTATCCGATATCGAAAAGTCAGTGGAGACTGTTTCTGGATTACTATTAATAACTATGGCTTCATAGCCAGCATGTTTTAAAGCTTCAACACAGTGGACCGTGGCATAGTCAAATTCAACCCCTTGACCAATACGAATAGGACCAGATCCTAAGACAATGACTTTTTCACGGTCAGAAACTTGCGATTCGTTGGCTTCAGCATAGGTGGAATAGAAGTATGGGGTTTGTGATTCAAATTCCCCTGCACAAGTATCAACCATTTTATAACTTGGCAAAATACCAGTCTTAAGACGATATTCTCTCACTTCTTCTGGTGTCCAATCCCATAGTTCAGCGATTTTTACATCGGAAAAGCCTTTTACCTTGGCCTTGCGCAAGATGTACTGATCTCCTACATTTTGGCTTAATTCTTCTTCCAATTCCGCAATAACTAAGAGTTTATCAAGGAAGAAAGGGTTTATTCCAGTCCATTGGTTTAACAAATCAATATCTACCCCACGGCGGACCGCCTCAGATAAATAAAAGAAACGATCATCTTGGGGATGTTTGATTTTTTCAGCTAAGGTATCCATATCTAAGTCAGCAAAGTCACTAATTTCATTATGGATCGCGCCAATTTCTAATGACCGGCAAGCCTTGAGCAGGCTTTCTTCGATATTTCTACCAATCGCCATAACCTCCCCAGTTGCCTTCATTTGAGTCCCTAGATGGCGGTCAGCATGCTCAAACTTGTCAAAAGGAAAGCGCGGCATCTTACATACCACATAGTCTAAAGCAGGTTCAAACATGGAATAGGAAGAACCAGTGACTGGATTGATCATTTCATCGAGAGTCAAACCAACAGCTATCTTAGCAGCTAGTTTAGCAATAGGGTATCCAGTGGCTTTAGAAGCTAAGGCTGAAGACCGTGATACCCGAGGGTTAACTTCAATCACATAATAGTTAGCTGAATGAGGGTCCAGAGCTAATTGGACATTACAACCACCTTCAATCCCGAGGGCCCGAATAATTTTTAAGCTCACATCTCTGAGCATTTGGCTATCCTCGTCGGAAAGAGTTTGTGATGGGGCAAAAACAATGGAATCCCCAGTATGGATACCCACCGGGTCAAAATTTTCCATATTACATACTACCAAGGCATTGTCTTGGCTATCCCGCATAACTTCGTATTCAATTTCTTTGTAGCCGGTGATCGAACGCTCAATCAAACATTGGTGAACTGGAGATAAGGATAAGCCATGTTCAGCAATTTCCGCTAATTCTTCCTTATTGTCGCAGAGTCCTCCACCAGTTCCTCCTAGAGTAAAAGCAGGACGAACAATTATCGGATAGCCAATTTCATTAGCAAAGGCGATAGCTTCATCAACATGGTGGACGATTTTGGATTCAGGAATTGGTTCACCCAAGCTTTCCATTAACTCCTTAAATTGTTCCCGGTCTTCAGCTTGGTTGATGGCTTTTAAGTCCGTTCCTAAGAGTTCGATTTCTAAGTCTTCTAAAACGCCAGCTTGGGAAAGTTCAATAGCCATATTCAAGGCTGTTTGCCCCCCTAAGGTAGGTAAGAGAGCATCAGGGTGTTCTTGGTGCAGAATTTGAGTTAAAAATTCCAATGTTAAAGGTTCCATATAAACCTTATCGGCTACTTCACGGTCAGTCATAATGGTCGCTGGATTAGAGTTCACTAAGACCACTTCATAACCTTCTTCGCGTAAGGCTAAACAAGCTTGAGTCCCTGCATAATCAAATTCTGCTGCCTGACCAATCACAATAGGGCCAGAGCCAATAACCATTATTTTTTAATATCATTACGTTTTGTCATATTTCCTCCTATTTTCTAACTCACTGATTAGATTTAAATAGATTATTTTGTTTGCTTACTTTCTTCGATTAACTTTAAGAAGCTGTCAAATAGATATCCAGCGTCATGAGGCCCAGGGCAAGCATCGGGATGATACTGAACCGAAAAGACGGGGTACTTTTTGTGACGAAGCCCTTCGACAGTATGGTCATTAATCTCTTCGTGGGTGATTTCTAGGTCTGCTGGTAAATCTTCTCGACTGACGGCATAACCGTGGTTTTGACTAGTAAAATGAATTTGACCAGTCGCAAGTTCCCTAACGGCATGGTTAAAACCACGGTGACCAAATTTCATTTTATAAGTTTTGGCCCCGTTAGCCTTCGAAAACAGTTGATGGCCCATGCAGATTCCAAATAAGGGATAACGCTGCTCTAATTCGCGGATGGTGTCTAATGCTTCAGGAAGATCATCAGGGTCACCAGGTCCATTGGATAAGACAATCCCATCAGGAGCTAGGGCGTTAATTTCCTCTAAGCTTGTATCATAGGGAACCACGGTCACCTGACAATTGCGCTTGGATAATTCAGCTAAGATTGAGTGCTTTAAACCAAAGTCCATCACGATGACCCGGTAACCTTGACCAGGAATCGGATAAGCCGCTTGGGTAGAGACTTTTTGAATCAATTTTTGATCAAGCTCTGTATTTCTTAGGACTGCTAATAAATCACTCAAGGGGGCTTCTTTACTGGTTAAGTAAGCCTTCATAACCCCATGCTTGCGGATTTTCTTGGTTAATAAACGAGTGTCGATACCAGCTAGGCCAGGAATTTTTTTCTGTTTTAAGAAAGTATCGAGATTCATTTGAGACTTCCAATGACTAGGGCGTCTAGCCCACTCATGAACAATGACACCAACACATGAAGGATTTAAGGATTCATAGTTATCATAATTAATCCCATAGTTACCAATTAAGGGATAAGTAAAGGTCAATAATTGACCAGCGTAAGATTGGTCAGTGATGGATTCTTGATAACCAGACATTCCAGTATTAAAGACCAGCTCACCAATCACCTCTTTATCGTAACCAAAGCCTTCCCCTTCAAAGACACTACCATCTTCTAAAATTAATCTCTTTTTTATCATTTCTTATCCTTTCGTTAGCCCTCACAGGAGCCTTTTAACGCCTATTATTAGTCGATAGGAACTGAATAAGCCTCTTTTATCCACTTTTTTCCACTAAAAAAGCCTCCTATACAAGGAGGCTCGACGAAAAGACTAGTCATGTATAGACTAATCCCTTTTTTATATAAGTCTCCTTGCCTGCCTCACGGGACAGGTTTAAAGGCAAATTCAATTTTTTATACTATAGCACAATCTTGAATTACTTGGCAATCCTTTTCCCAAAAAAATAAGAATAAGTAATTAAGATGGCTTATTTAAATTCTTTAGAAGAAACAATCCGGGTACCAAAATCTTCACCAAATTGGGTATCGTGGGTAACCACTAAAATGCCCTTACCTTGTTTAGCGATAGCTTGAACTAACTTTCCTACCTGATTAGCGGACTCGCGGTCAAGGGCCGAAGTCGGTTCATCAAAACAAATGATCTCTGGTGACAGCATCATGGCTCTAGCAATGGCAACCCTTTGCTTTTGCCCTCCTGACAAGGTAGATGGATAGGCATTGGCCTTATCTTTTAGGCCCACGCTATCTAGTAAAAACATGGCCTGATCGAGCAAGTCGGACTTTGGTGCTAACTTTTGCGCGATAGGTGCTTCTAAGACATTGTCTAATACTGTAAAATTAGGAAACAATTGGTAATTTTGAAAAACCATACCAATGGCGTTTTGATAACGGCGTTGACTCGCCTTATCACTGTATTGAACCCCTTGGGAAGTCTCTTGGCAGAGGACCCGGTCCCCAATGGCGATACTCCCTTGGTCACATTTTTCTAAGTTATTGATCAAACGCATAAATGTCGTTTTCCCGGTTCCGGATGGGCCCAGTAAAATAACAATTTCTCCTGGATCAATCCGGCAGTTAAATTGATCAATCACCATATTACCGTTGTAAGATTTTTTTAAATTAGAAACTATTAAGGCCATTAAAATCCCTCCTCTTTCATCACTGGACTACCAGCTCACCCGATATTCAATTCTACGCAAGGCAAGGGTCACAAAGGCAGTGAAGATTAAATAGAATACACCACAAACCAGATAAGGAATAATGGTTGCATAGGTGTTAGCAGCAATCGAGCCCGCTCGTAACAATTCTCCAAGGCCAATCACATAGACTAATGAAGTATCCTTAACTAAGGCAATCACCTCATTGCCGACAGATGGTAGAGTGATTTTCATCACTTGAGGTAAAATGATGCGACGAAAACCCCTTTGCCAGCCAATCCCTAAGACTTTGATACTTTCGTATTGACCTTGGGGTACGGAAGTAATCCCACCCCGGAAAATTTCCGCAAAATAAGCGGCATAATTTACCACAAAGGCAATAAGGGCAGCGGTAAAGCGATCCAAATTAATTCCTAAATAAGGTAAACCGAAGAAAACCATCATCAGTTGTAACATGAGCGGACTCCCTCGCATAATAAAGACATAACCTTCAATTAACCATTGAATCAGTTTGGGGCTAAAGACCCGCATAATGGCGATAAGAAAACCTAATGGGAGACTAAGAGCCAGTACCAAGACAAACAAGACAAGGGTTAATTTAAAACCACTCCATAGAGAGGGAAGGATTTTTTGAATTATATTCTCCTGGCTAGCCACTTGGCGGTTTTCTCCAAACCATTTGGCGACAATTTCATCATATTTTCCGCTAGCCTTTACTTGGTCAAGCCCTTGGTCGATCATTGTCTTAAGACCGCTAGCAGATTTTCGCATCGCGACTGCCATTTGTTCAGGCTCCTTACTGGGGTCCACGAAGGAGTCATATTTTTCTTCCCCACGAACCTCCATAATATAGTGACCATAAGTATAATCAGTGACCACAGCATCCACACGACCGGAATCTAAATCAGCAAAAACCTCATTATAAGAGGAATAGAGAACCGGTTTTTGCGCCAATTTTTGGTAGAGTTGATTGGGCCAGCCCTTAATGTCTTCAGCTGTCGTCGAGCCAGACTGGGTCGATATCGTTTTTCCGACTAAATCGGAAAGTTCCTTGATTGGGCTTCCCTTTTTAGTAATCACGATATTAGGACTTTCAAAATAAGGCTGTGAAAAGAGCATCTGTTCTTCTCTTTCAGGGGTAATTCCAACACCATTCCAAAGTAAGTCAATATTACCACTATTCAATTCGGTTTCCTTCATTGCCCAATCAATTGGCTGAAAGTCGAGCTCCCAGCCGTAAATCTCAGCAATAGCTTGGGCTAAGTCAATGTCAAAACCAACAATTTCATTTTGCCCATTACGAAATCCCATGGGAGCAAAGGTATCATCTAGGCCGATGACAACCTTATCGCCTCTTTTTGGTCCCTCTTCAACAGATTCCATCCGTTCTTGAGGAGCTGCCTCTTCAGCTTCAACATGGTGGTTTGTCACCAACCCCAAAATAGTAACTAAAGCAATAACCATAACTATCCAAGACTTTTTCAAGTCGAATCCTGCTATCATGACAAACTCCTCCTTTTCTTTTAATAAAAAATAAAACGCCCTCTTCGTTTAAAACGAAAAGGACGCTTTCGTGGTTCCACCTTTTTTCGCAACTATCTCACAATAATTGCCTCATGATGTTAGTAACATCGCGATGTAACGCTCGCTAAGCGAATAGCCTTTTAAACTATTGACTCCTGGGTGTGTAGCTAAAGTTTCTTTGTCTGTTTCCACCAGCCAGACTCTCTTTAAAAGAAAGGTTTTAGCCTCTTCCATTCACTGTCATTATGATATTAATTTTCATTATACTGATATTATTTGTATTTAGCAAGATTTATTTATTTTTAAAACCCAATAAGGATCAGCCCTTGACCCAATTTACTAAGCGATAAATCACCAGGTTGAGCAGAAAAATCATTAAACTATTAAATAATAGGGAGGGACCTAAAAAGCTAGCTAAGAACTTAAGATAAATGTCCCCGTGAATACGTAAAATCCGATAGAGCCAATAAATCACATTGTGATATAAAAGATACATGATCACAGCCCAGACCCAGATGCTATAAAAATTCAAGGGAAAGCGATTTTTTACCTGGTAGGATAAGTAAACAACTGCTGGGAACAGAAATAAATTAATCCCTAGAATTCCGTTATAGTATGAATCATACAGAAAACCAATAATAAAAGCCATCAAATAAATCGTTCTTGGCTGGTTATAGTATAAGGGAATCAGGGTTAAGCTAATCAGTAAAAGACTAGGAATAATTTGATAGGCATAGGTATCCACACTAGCTAGTAAGACGTTGACTAAAGCGCCATCCAGTAAGAAAACAAAAATTAAGAAAACAGGAAGGGTTAAATGATAGCGTATATAATCGAACATATCACTCTCTCCTCCTAATTTGCATGATTACTTGCTCCAGCTTGGCTAGCTTGAGCTTGGTGATTGGCCCCTGGAATTTCTTCAGCCACATTAGGGTTTTCTGTATCTGGTTCACTTCTTTGAGACATAATCACAAAGACATGACGGATATCATTGAAATTTGCTGCTGGCTCGACATAGACACGTTTAGCTAAAGCGAATTCATCATCTTCCATTTTAGCCACTTTTCCAATGATTAAACCTTCTGGAGAAACGCCTCCCAGACCACTTGTGGTTACCAGATTTCCCTCTTTTATTTTAGCTTCCTTAGGAATTTGATTGACAATTAAGCGATTATGACTGGAATCGTATTGGTCAATCACCCCATAAAATATCCCATCATCCGATTGGACACCAGCAGCAATTTCCACCGCATCTTCTTGGTCTGAAGTGACTAAGCTCACTTTTGCACTTGTGGGACCAACTTCGGAAACTCGGCCAATGAGGCCTGAGTCAGTCATGACCGACATGTTCTCCTTCACTCCGTTGTTAGAACCTACATCAATAGTCAACTTATCTAACCAATTCTCAGGAGCTCTAGAAATGACTGAAGCTGCAATTACTGTCTTACCAACCAGGGTCGGTTTCAATTTTAAAAGATTGGTCATTTGCTTATTTTCTTCTTTTAAAATAGTATTTTGAGCTTCTAAGCTCTGTAAAGTGGACAGTTGTTTTTTAATTGCTGATTTTCCTGATAGGTGTTCTGTAAATTAGTCACAGAATCGCCAAATTGCATGATGGAATTTGTTGGGGTCGATATCAGGCGAGCTACCATTGCAGTAAAGTCATTCACCCAGGTCATGGGTTGGGGTAAACTTTCCTGTCCAAAGGTGGAAAAAGCAATCAGGCTAAGCGAGCTTATAACACTCAATAGCACAACCACAAGTTTTTTATTTTCAAAAAATTGGCGCAATTTGCTCCATCCTTTCCAAGTCGTAAATCAATAGTAGTCATATTGTACCATTCATTAATCAGAATTATAATGTTTTCCTGTTTAATTATAATTTTTTTACTATCTCTTGAAAAGCAGGAATTACTAGCCTCATCCGTAAAATAAAAGAGAGGCCAGGGTAAAAAACGTCGCCTCTCTTCTAAATAAAAATATTCTTGTCTAAATGACTCCACTAGTTCATGCTGACTCCAAGGTCAGCTGTTTTATTGATTAGAGTACCTTTTCTAGGAAATCTTGGGTCCGTTGATGTTTGGGATGATCGAATAAGTCTTCTGGTTTACCTGACTCGACAATGTAACCACCATCCATAAACAAGGTACGGTCAGACACTTCTTTAGCAAAGCCCATTTCATGGGTCACAATTACCATGGTCATCCCTTGTCTAGCAAGGTCTTTCATGACTTCTAACACGTCACCAACCATTTCTGGGTCCAAGGCTGAGGTGGGTTCGTCAAATAACATTAAGTCAGGATCCATAGCCAGGGCCCGAGCAATGGCTACCCGTTGTTTTTGACCACCAGATAAAGAATTAGGATAGGCGTCAGCCTTTTCTTTAAGGCCGACACTATCTAATAATTCAAGGGCTTTTTGGTCAGCTTCTTCTTGACTTAATTTATTTAATTGAAGGGGTGCTAGAGTAATATTTTCTTTAACAGTCATATGCGGAAATAGGTTAAATTGTTGGAAAACCATTCCGATATTTTCACGCGCCTTGTCGATATCGATACTTTCATCAGACATATCAATACCATCGACTACCACACTACCCCCATCAATCGTCTCCAAACGATTAATGCATCGCAATAAAGTAGATTTTCCTGAACCCGAAGGACCGATGATGCAGACCACTTCACCTTCGCTGATTTCTAAGTTGATATCTTTGAGAACTTCATTATCATCAAAACTCTTCTTTAGGTTTTGAATCACTACTTTTGCTTGAGCCATGTGAGTAACCCCTTTCATAAGTTAGACAAATAAAAAAGACTAAAGAATGCCTAATCTTTTTTATCAAAGTATTAGTAACATTTATTGTTACTTACTTTAGCCTATTCCTTCTAAGATAGCAAGCATTTTTTAAAATAAGTGATAAATCAATCCATAAAATTATTTTTAGTCAAAACAAATTCGACTTCTTTAATGGCTTCTCTGTTTATATTTAAACCTAACAAGTGGCTTAGTCTTCTGCTTCAAAAAATTCATCATAAATTGCCCGTACGGCTTCTGCTTCTTTATTTTCCTTGATACCAAACATCACACTATTTTCGCTAGACCCCTGGTTAATCATTTCTAAATTAATGTTAGCTTGACTGAGGGCCTTAGTCGCCCGGGCGGTAATCCCGATACTTGATTGCATGGACTCACCAACGATCATTAACAGACAAAGATTTTCTCTTTTTTCGACCTTGTCAGCTGCTGTACGTGTTTGGATCGCTAAAAGCAGTTCATCTAATTCTTTTGCGGAAAGTTGCTCTTCTTTAAAGATAACGTCAATATCATCGATCCCTGATACCACGTGCTCAACACTACATTCGTACTCTTCAAAGACGCTCAACACTCGACGCATGAACCCCACTTCGCGATTCATCATATATTTTGTAATATAAACAGAAGCAAATCCACCATGGCTAGCGATACCAGCAATTGGCCATTTATTTTCAGTCATTTTTTTCTCCGTAATCATTGTCCCAGGGGCTTCCGGATTATTGGTATTTTTGACTACGACGGGAATGTTTTCTGCAAAAGCAGGATACAATGCCTCGTCATGAACCACAGTAAAGCCTGCATAGGAGAGTTCACGCATTTCTCGATAGGTTAAATTGCTGATTCCAACAGGGTTGTGAACGTGAGCCGGGCTAGCGACAAAGATGCTATCAACATCGGTAAAGTTCTCATACATAGAAGCCCCCACTCCATTGGCAACGATAGCTCCGGTAATGTCGCTACCACCACGTGAAAAAGTGACTAATTTACCCTCTTTGGTGTAACCAAAAAAACCAGGAAAAACGAGGATCTCATCACGCTCTTTTAGTTTTGCTAAATTGAGATAGGATTCAGCTAAAACCTTAGCATTGCCGGGTTCATCACTAAGAATCAAACCTGCTTCACCAGGATTGATGTAGCTCGCATTCAAGCCACAAGTTCTGAAATAGGCCGCGATTAATTTAGCGTTATTATCCTCCCCACTCGCTTTGAGGGCATCGATAAAGTATTCCGGTTGACTTTTATCCATATTGAGGATGTCATTTAAAGATTTTTTGATTTCATCAATGACTGGCTCTTGTATTTCTAAGGCTTCTGCCATATCGCGATACCTTTCAACGATCTCCTTGTAGGTTTGGGAGGTATCCACGCTGCCATTTAGTGTCTGTGAGGCCAATTCAATCAATAAGTCAGTCACTTTTATATCACCATCAAACCGCTTACCCGGCGCTGAAACAATAACGATTTTTCGGTCCTTATCACTTGCGATGATATTCTTCACTTTTATTATTTGCTTATCATTAGCTAGAGAGCTACCACCGAATTTTACTACTTTCACTAAGACATCTCTTCCTTCTAGAATGAACTAATTGATCTAAAGATAGCATGATTAATAATTGGATTCAACAGTGATCATTTTCCTTTCAATTGTGATCTATAAAAACGAAGGATAGAATAAAGGCATTCAAGCATTGGAAAGCGATCCAACATTTGAATGCCATTACTGTTATCAGAGTTGCTTTTAGTCTTCTAGAAAATCTTTTAATTGTTTGAGACGACTTGGGTGGCGTAATTTACGTAAGGCCTTGGCTTCAATTTGACGGATTCTTTCTCGAGTCACCCCAAATTGTTGTCCAACTTGTTCTAAAGTTTTGGTTTGACCATCTTCTAAACCGAAACGAAGACGTAAGACATTTTCTTCCCGATCAGTTAAAGTATCCAGCACTTCATTGAGTTGTTCTTTTAACAATTCCTGATTGGTATATTCATCTGGCTGCATGGCATCATTGTCTTCAATAAAATCGCCAAGATGGGAATCATCTTCTTCACCAATAGGGGTTTCCAAGGAAACTGGTTCTTGTGAGATTTTCATAATGTTTCTCACTTTTTCAGTAGGTAGGTCCATTTCCGCACCAATTTCTTCTGGCGTGGGTTCGCGACCGAGTTCTTGGAGTAATTGCCGTTGAATACGGACTAATTTATTAATAGTCTCCACCATATGTACCGGAATACGAATGGTACGGGCTTGGTCAGCGATCGAACGGGTAATCGCTTGACGAATCCACCAAGTGGCATAAGTGGAAAATTTGAAACCTTTGGTATAATCAAATTTTTCTACTGCCTTCATTAAGCCCATATTACCTTCTTGGATCAGATCTAAAAATGACATTCCTCTACCGACATAACGTTTAGCAATCGACACGACTAAACGGAGATTGGCTTCAGCCAGCTCTTGCTTGGCTACTGGATCTCCGGCTTCAATTCTTTTGGCAAGGGCAACCTCTTCATCAGCTGTCAGTAAGTCTACTCGGCCAATTTCTTTAAGATACATACGTACAGGATCGTTGGTTTTTACCTTTGAACTCGTTGAAGAAGCCGACTTATTAGTATCTTTTTTGTCTTTTTTATCTTTCTTCTTAGTTTTTTCTTCTTCATCTAAGATTTGATCAATATCTTTTTCAGATTCTTCATCGTCTTCTTGCATCTTAAGCGCTTCATTTTGTAACTGACGGTTGGTTGGGCCTCCATCCTCATCAACAACGGCTACGCCACCGTCTTCAAATTTTTCAATAAGCTGATCCA
Organism: Aerococcus sp. Group 1; assembly: GCF_000193205.1. Lineage (NCBI taxonomy): Bacteria > Bacillati > Bacillota > Bacilli > Lactobacillales > Aerococcaceae > Aerococcus > Aerococcus sp. Group 1. The sequence continues at coordinate 1,254,904 of NC_015278.1, forward strand.
TTTGTTCATCATTCAAAGAATAGGGTTGAGCAATTTTATCACTTAACTCAGTATATAAAATAGAGCCCAATATTTTCTTCTCATTAAGTAATTCTTGACTGGCTTGTTTTAAAGTTTTTTCCTGCTTGTCGGTCGTTTTGCTCAATTAAATCTCTCCTGACTTCTTTTTTGACAGTTTCATTTGTCGCAATATTTGTATTCTCTGTTGATTTAAATCGCTAATTTTAGCATAATCATTAATTTGCTTAGCATTCGCTATATCCCGGTTGATCTGCCTAATTTGGTCCTGATAATGACTCTTTTCTTTTATTTGATAAATTAAATCGCTAATTTCCTGACCAGTACACTCAGGGGGAAGATTCATCGCCTGAGCGTCAATAAGGATCCGCCTATCAGCATCAGAGCGAAGGGTCTGATAAAAATTCCCAATATCAATACTTTCACCTTCACTTTGCCGGTAGGCCCATAGTAAAAGATAGACACTTTCAATACTACTACTTTCAAAATGAAAGTCTCCATCGATATTTTTGATTAAATACCAAGCATTCTCAGAAGTTAGTAGGCGGTTAAGTAATTGTAACTCAAAGCGCTGTAAACTGGAATATTTTTTTAAGGGGAATTTATCCAGTTGAACTTCTTCCTCACGGCTAACTTCAGAAAACTGTTCTTCTCGCTGCCCGGTTTCCTGCTCAAAGTGGAGTTGAGCTTGGAGCGAACGTTTATCAACCCCAGTGTCTTCACTCAATTCCTGTAAGTAGACATCTTGTTCAATAGTGGAGGATAAGCGGCTAATAACAGCTAGCATGGCCTTGATGTATTGGATCTTACCCCGGTCATTCGCTAAAGAAAACTCTTGTTGATAAAAGTGCCGGTAGAAAGCAATCGGCGTCATTCTTTGCTCTTGGATAAATTGCTGGTAGCGTTGTTCACCATAGCGACCAATAAATTCATCAGGATCCATCCCACTTGGAAACATGAGCAGGTTAACTCGCATACTAGGACTTTGCTGGGCTATGTGTTCAAGCGCCCGCTTACTTGCCTTTAAACCGGGTTTGTCACCATCATAAGCGAGCAAAAGTTGTCGTGAGCTGCGGTAGAGGACTTGAATCTGACGATCAGTTAAACTGGTCCCCAAAGAAGCGACGCCATGCTTGACCCCGGCCTGGTAGGAATGAATGACATCCATAAAGCCTTCAAAAAGAATAATTTCCTTTTCCTTGCGAATGCTGTCTTGAGCTAAATCAAGGTTAAATAGAAAATTATTTTTTGAAAAATCGGTGTTTCTGGACTGTTTAGATATTTAGCCTGCGAATTTGCGCTATCGGCTTCAAGAATTCTTCCTGAGAAACCTAAGACATGACCAAATTTATCACGTAAAGGAAATACAATACGTCCTCTAAATCGATCGATTTTTTCCGGACCATCACCCACAAAAATGCCACTAGCTACAATTGCTTCACTGTCATACCCCTTATTTTTTACATGGTTGAAAGTTAACTGGCCATCGTAGGGAGACCAACCAATGTGATATTGGACTAGGGTCTCCGATTTTAACCCCCGGTCTTCTAAATAGGTCAAGGCTTGGTGACCAGCTTTGGTATTCATTAATAAATAATGGTATAAATTTGCCAGCTCTTCGTGGATATCGATAAGCGTTTGCTCTTCTTCATTATACTGACGGACACTGGTCCCTGGGTCTAGCTGGTCAAAATTAAAGTCCAACTTAAGATTAGCTAATTGAGCCACTTCTTTTACAGCTTGAGGAAAACTATATCCTTCTAAATCCATTAGGAAATTAAAGACATTGCCACCTTTACCACATGAGAAGCACTTATAAAATTGCTTATTAGCTTCTACAGTAAATGAGGGCGTGTTTTCATCGTGAAAGGGACATTTGCCAAAGTAATTTTTTCCTCGCTTTTGAAGATCCACAAACTGACCAATAATATCTAAAATGTCAACATTTTGGCGGACCTGATCAATAACTTCCTCCGGTATTAAGGCCATTGTATCCCCCCACTTTCTCCACTGGCTATATCAGAGTAAATTATAGTGAAGATAATTTTTGAATGCAAGATAAGAGCGAAAATATTGTTAGATATTTCTTTTCAAACAATAGCTATTCATCATAGTCTCCAGCCAATAAGGCATTGATGACTTCCCATGCCTCATCTCGCCCCTCACGGTTGGCAGAAGAATAAGGTAAAATTTGATCTTCAGTCACCAGGTCTAAATCTTCTTTTATAGCTTGCAGGTGGTTATGCCATTGATTTTTCTTCACCTTATCCGCCTTAGTCGCAATAATAAAATACGGTACCTGACATTGATCAAGAAAATCCTTCATATTGATATCATCTTTACTAGGCCGGTGTCTAAAATCTACCAAAAGAAAGACGGCTTCTAAATTTTCTCGTTGGATAAAATAATCTGCCAGTTGTTTTTGCCAGCGGCTTCGCTCCGTTTTACTTACTTTTGCGTATCCATAGCCAGGAACGTCAACTAAGTAAAGACTATTATCAAGATTATAATAATTTAACTGCTGGGTCTTCCCAGGCTTACTGGAAATACGAGCAATCTTTTTATGGTTGGTCATAGTATTAATGAAACTGCTCTTCCCCACATTGGACCGGCCAGCTAAAGCAATTTCTGGGCGGTCAGAAACAGGGTATTGTTTAGGACTGGCGGCGCTTAGCATAAATTCAATATTCTGTGCTTGTATCATGAGATGCTCCTTGAGTTATAAAACAGACTTAGGCGAGTTTACGATTATTACTTAAAAGTAAATTTCCCTAAACTTACTACAGGCTTAGGCGTCTTATGGCTTGCTTAAATAAGGGACTGCATTGAGAAAGAGGCTGTGACTCTTGTCACAGCCCCTCTTCAATTAATTCATTAGGCAATTAACTGACCATCTTGGTCATAGAGTTCGGGACTTGCATGATCTTTAACAACTTCTTCAGTAATGATAACCTTAGAAACATCTTCACGACTAGGAATATCATACATCACTTCTAACATCGATTCTTCAATAATGGACCTTAATCCCCGCGCCCCAGTTTTACGGTCAATAGCTTTTTGAGCAATGGCCCGTAAGGAGTCATCAGTAAATTCTAACTGAACATTATCCATGGCTAATAACTGTTTATATTGCTTAATCAAAGCATTCTTAGGTTCTGTCAGGATACGTTCCAAGTCTTCCTCATTCAATTCATCTAAACTAGCAATAATGGGTAAACGCCCGATAAATTCCGGAATTAAGCCATATTTTTGTAAGTCTTCAGGAATCACCTGCGTCATGAGGTCATGCTTTTCAGCTTTTGTCGTCTTAGTTGCTTGAAAACCAATTACCTTATGGCCAGTACGTTCCTTAATGATATTTTCAATTCCATCGAAAGCCCCACCTACAATAAATAAGATATTAGTAGTATCGATTTGGATGAACTCTTGATGAGGGTGTTTACGTCCACCTTGAGGAGGAACATTAGCAACGGTTCCTTCTAAAATTTTCAGGAGGGCCTGTTGAACTCCTTCACCACTGACATCGCGGGTAATAGATACATTTTCCGCCTTGGTTGCTATTTTATCAATTTCATCAATATAGATAATACCTTGTTGAGCTTTATCCACATCAAAATCAGCTGCTTGTAGCAGTTTTAAGAGAATATTCTCAACGTCCTCTCCAACATAACCTGCTTCAGTTAAACTCGTGGCGTCCGCAATAGCAAAGGGTACTTTCAATATGCGGGCTAGCGTTTGAGCTAAGTAAGTTTTCCCTGAACCAGTTGGACCAACTAATAAGATATTACTTTTTTGTAATTCTACATTATCTTCGTCTTGATTCTTAATTTGGTTGCTGTTAATACGTTTATAGTGATTATAAACGGCTACAGATAAAGCCTTTTTGGCGTCTGTTTGTCCAATCACGTAATCATCCAAAATTTGACGGATTTCAGTTGGCTTAGGAGGGTTCACGATAAACTCTTCGTTATCTGATTGAACGTTTAAGTCATCTTCAATAATTTCTTGACAGAGTTTCACACATTCATCACAGATATACACATCCGGTCCTGCAATTAACTTGGTCACTTGGTCTTGTGACTTTCCACAAAAGGAACAATGGATATTGCTATCGTTATCGTCATTAAACATTCTACGCATTCCTCCTTCTCTATCTAATGTATTGTGACAAAAAACGAGTGTGAAGTCAATTAATGCGACCTCCCACTCGATTTCTGACCTATTTTTGAAAATAGCTGTTCAGATTATTTTTCTTTAGCTGTTGAGGTAATTAAGTTCATGGCTTGTTTTAATTCAATGTCATGTTTGAGCATATCTTCTGTCACCACGTTCTTAACGGCTTCAACTTCCATATTATAGGTTTCTGCTAGGTTTTCAATTTCCTTAGCAATATCCTCTTCACTTACTTCAATGTTTTCTTCTGCAATGATTTGTTCTAATAATAAATTGGTTTTCACCCGGGTATCTGCATCTTCAGCAAATTGTTGACGTAAGTCTTCTTCAGAAGTACCAGTTAATTGATAGAACATTTCGGGACTAATCCCTTGACGTTGCATTTCATTCAAGTAGTGGTCTAGTTGACGGTTAACTTCTTCATCGATCATCGCTTGAGGAACAGAAGAAAATTCAGCATTGTCAACAGCTTGACGGATTGCTTGGTCTTCCACTTGTTCATCAGCTTGTTGGTCTTTAGCTTCTTGAAGTTGATCACGATACTTAGCCTTCAATTCATCTAGGCTTTCAACCTCGTCATCCACATCTTTAGCAAATTCATCATCAAGTTCTGGGACCGATTTTTCTTTTACTTCATGAACTTTCACTTTAAAAATAGCGTCTTGGCCAGCTAGATCTTCAGCGTGGTATTCTTCTGGGAAAGTGACTTTTACTTCTACTTCATCTCCAGATTTTGAACCCACTAATTGGTCTTCAAAGCCAGGAATAAAGGAATTTGATCCTAATTCCAGGGAGTGATTTTCTGCGCTACCCCCGGCAAAGGTTTCCCCATCAACAGAACCTTCATAGTCAATCACAACGGTGTCGCCTTCTTGAGCTTCTCCTTCTTTAATGGAAAGTTCTGCTAAGTTCTCTTGGGCTTGTTTCAAGCGGTTTTCCACATCTTCATCAGTTACTTCACGGTCTTGTTTATCAACAGTTAAATCCTTGTAATCGCCTAAAGAAACTGAAGGCTTAGTGGCTACTTCAGCTTTTAATTCCCAAGAACCACCCTTGTGCATTTTTTCTACATCAAATTTAGGTTGGCCTACAACATCCAAATCAGCTTCTTTTACGGCATTAGCGTAAGCCTGTGGTAAGGCATAGTTTAAAGCATCTTCATATAAGGCTTCTTCACCAATCATTTTAACAAAAACTGGGTAACTCACTTTACCTTTACGGAAACCAGGAATATTAACTTTTCCTTTAACCCGGTTGTATGCTTGTTTTAAAGCCTTTTGAGCATCTTCTTTAGAAACGGTAAAGTGCAAAACACCTTCATTTGTCGCTGTTTCTTCAAATTTTACTGACATGCGGTCATTCCCCTAACTATAAATAAATTTCTAAATCAAGAATTAATCCTTAAGATTAATCTACACGTTCAGATATACTACACTAATTCCGGGGCTTTGTCCAATTTATCGCAAAATAATTCTTATCCATTGCAATTTCACAGGCTAGTCTTTATTATCTTTAGTTGCATATCCATACTGTGCATTTGATAATTTGATAAAAAGATTGCCTATATTATAATTATATTAAATAGAGGATGTATTTCTCTTAATAATGCCAATTTTTGCTATAATAAATTAATGATTTGAGAGGAGGTAGGTCATGTATTATCCCAATGGGAAGAAGTACCATAAAGCTCCCTCGCTGAATAAGCATTCAAGACGTCAGCCAAAGACAATTTATGCTAAAAGAGGCATGTTGCTGGAGGACATGTTAAATGATTCCAATGCCTGGTATTTATCTCATGACTTGGCAGTGATCCATAAAAAGCCAACGCCTATACAAGTGGTCCATGTCGATTATCCCAATCGTCAACATGCTAAAATCACGGAGGCCTACTATCGACAAGCCTCAACCACTGATTATAATGGGGTCTACCAAGGTAGGTATATTGATTTTGAAGCCAAGCAAACGAAAACAAAAACCCGTTTTTCCCTCAATAACTTCCATGACCATCAGATTAAACACATGGAAAAATGTAGTCAGCAAGGAGGTATAAGTTTTGTTATCTTACATTTCACCACCTTGTCGCAAAGCTATCTATACCCGCTTAGTGCTTTATTAGAGGACTGGCAAGCTTTTCAAGAGGGGCAAAAAGCTTCAATTAGTCTCAATCGCATCAAAAACCATGGTTATTTTATTAAAGTCGGATACCAACCTCCCCTCGATTATTTAGCTGCTCTGGATAAATATTTACAAAATAACAATTAAAAAGGAAGTGACTCTGTTGTCTACTCATTATCCCCATAATAGAAGGCGCACCTCTAGCTTGAATAAAGAGGAAAAGACACGACAAAGAAAAAATAATAATTTTAACAATAAGCCCTTGTGGCAGAAAATATTACTGATTGGCCTTGGCGCTGTGGGCAGTGTCTTTATTATTTTAGCTATTATTGCCCTGATCTGGATTGCCCAAGCACCAGAAATTAATGAAGGTGATTTGCAAGGCTCAGTGGCCTCTGTCGTATATGATAACCAAGGAAACGAAGTCTTTGAAACCAGTCAAAATGAGCGGATTATCGTTGAAGGCGATGAAATCTCTCAAGAAACCTTTGACGCAGTGACTTCAATCGAAGATCGTCGCTTTCTTAAACACCGCGGTGTCGACCCTATTCGTATTATGGGCTCCTTATTTGCCAATCTAAGAGCAGGTGGGATTGCCCAAGGCGGTTCTACCCTTACCCAACAATTAGTGAAACTATCTGTTTTCTCTACAAATGAATCAGATCGAACCTATAAGAGAAAGGTCCAAGAGTTATGGTTGGCCTTACAGTTAGAATCACAATTTTCTAAACAGGAAATTTTTGAATACTACATTAATAAGGTTTATATGGCAAATGGTGTCTACGGTATTGGTACCGCCGCAAATATCTATTATGGCAAGCCTTTAACCGAGCTGAGCCTAGATCAAACTGCGCTTTTAGCCGGGATGCCGCAAGCACCAAATGAATACGATCCATACCATAATCCTGATAAAGCTAAAGAGCGTCGCGATACCGTGCTCTATACCATGTTAGATAATGACACCATTACTCAAGAAGAGTACCAAGAAGCGATTAGCCAACCGATTGATCACGGTTTACTCCCGCTTAGCGAACAGATTGATACTAATAATCAACAGAAATTGATGCTGGACTCCTATATTCAGCAAGTCGCTGCCGACGTTAAAGCGGCGGGCTATGACCTTTACTCCGATGGTTTAAAAGTCTATACCCACCTGGATATGCAAGCACAAACTTTCCTACATCAAACTGCTGAAGATAACAATGGTTTACTTTTCGATAATGATAATATCCAAACAGCGGTATCCGTTCTAGATACCAGCAATAGTCATATCATCGCTCTATTCGGGGGTCGCCATTTAGAAAATCAATTGGGCCTTAACCGAGCTACCCAGTTAAATCGTAGTGTCGGTTCATCCATAAAACCCTTATCTGCCTATGGACCTGCCTTTGAATATTTAAATTATTCACCAGGTCAAACTGAAAAAGATGAACCTTATCAATACTCAAGTGGAACCAAGGTTTATAACTGGGACCGTCAATATCAAGGAACCATGACCTTAAGAACAGCCTTGAAGAACTCAAGAAATATCCCTGCCATCAAAGTCTTCCAGGACGTTGGTCCAGAACGTGCCGACGAATTTCTAAAGAAATTAGGAATTACTTTGAATGATGGCAAAGGTCTGGTTGAATCCAATGCTATCGGTGGGGAGATGACCCCCTTACAATTAAGCGTTGCCTATGCTGCAATGGGGAATAATGGTCAATATAATGAAGCTAAAGCTGTTGATTACTTCATTACTACAGACGGAGAAGAAGTTGATGTTCAAGGTGAATCGCATGAAGCGATGAAAGATTCCACGGCCTACATGCTAACCTCTGTCTTAAAAGATACCTTTAAATCAGGTTTATCTTCCTGGATTCATAATCCTAATATTCATGAGGCTGGTAAAACTGGGACGACCAATTACACGGATGACCAAGTTCGCCAATTGAATATTCCAGCCGGAGCTGTCCCCGATCACTGGGCCAGCGGTTACACCAAAAACCATACGGTAACAGTATGGACTGGGCACGATGAGCCTTACCAGGAAAATGGTTACTTAACGAGAGCTCAACAGCAAATTGCGGATCGCCTATACCGGCAAGTAATGGATCACTTAGAAAGTAGAAATCCAAGTAGCGATTGGACTCAACCTGACTCCGTCCATACTGTTGATTTAATATTTGGCTCAAAACCACTCCGCTTAGCTAGTCCAGGCGCTGGTCATAGTGTACGAGACTTGGTCAATAATGAATTGTATCAAGAACTTAAGCAAAATTATGGCAGACAAACCACCATCGATATTGACTCCAATTCTTACTCTGAAAGTAGCGAAGAAGTCGAAACTTATATTTCAAGAGAGAGTGAAAGTCAAGTCGAAGAAAGTAGTCATTCCGGACTGGAAGAAAGCCACTCAGATAGTGAATTATCTGAGATTGAAGATTCGACCTCAGCTTATCCAAAAGAGAATGCACCTAACACAGATCGAGGCAATGAATCAGGTTTACAAAACCCACCTAGAGAAACACCAAGCTCTCAGAGAGAACCTAGTGTGAGTCCAGGAAATAGCCAAGGAGAAGGTTATAGTCGACGGACCATTTACAGGTCGGGAGGCGATAGTGGACTGCCTAATGCCAGTTAAAGTCTAGAAACTCTAATAACGATAAAAGAGCCTGGGACAAAAGTCCCAGGCTCTTTTTTAAAACACGAACTATCTATTCAAAACCTGTTCCAAAAGTCAGCCCTGACGTCCACTTCACACAGGGTGTAAGATTTGGCGTATAGGCTTGGATGGTTGGAGCAAGTCAGAATAAAAGCGAAGCATTCGCTTGTTTCTGACTTGTGAAACCACACCAAGTCTGCCAAATTGAACCCAACTACGAACTATTTGCGATAGGCTTGTGCCTATCTTCCATACTTTGTTCCAGTTGCTATAGCTGTTCGAAGCCAAGAGCGAGTTACAGATATAGTATGCCTAGCCCTTCAGGGCTCTTTTGACTTTTGTCACACTCTCTTTATTGACTTTTTACTATTAAAGAGAATTCATCAAAAAAAGAGCTGGTGATTTATGGTGGCTCCAATAAGTCGGACTAAGCATCTAACTTTTGGAGTCATTCCATTTGAAACCAGCTCTTTTTAGCTCTGCTCTTATATTCTCTTTTCTAGTTAGGAAGAATAAGCTGACGCTAGGCACGAATGTAATCCGTAATTACTTGACGCTCGTTGTCATTGTCACATAGGATAGCAAATAACTGACTACCTAACAAATCATGGTAGACCTTAGGTAGGTCTTTAACGGCTTTAACATCATTAGCATAGCGTTCCTTAATGTCAGCAACTGAATGTTGGTAATTTTTATCTGCCTGCCTAAATGTCACCACACAATAGCGTGAATTATTGGGGTTAGCAGGAATTTCTTTGTCTAAAACAACCTTGGCATACATATCATATAAGTCGATACTATGGGCGTAGTCATAGGCATCATGACCAAAGCCACCGACAGCACGGTTATTATACTCAATACCCAAATAAGAATTATCCGGCATCCGGAAGAATTCGATATGGAAGAAACGCTCCTTAATTCCAAAGGCTTTAACAACATTTTCGCCAATTTCTTTGAGTTTTGGATCGACTTCTTTTTCAATCCAGTAGACCCCATCACGGTCACCAGTGACCCAATCCAAGGTTGGTTCTTCATAGGTTAGACTTCCATACCAAACAATATTACCTTCTTGGTCCAATAAACCATCAAAAGTACATAGCTGCCCACCTTCAATAAACTCTTCCATAAAGTAAGGCGTCGTGTGGTCCCATTGGGCTTCAAATTTTTCCAAATCACCATCGTTATCAATTCGGTAAGTATTACCAGCACCTACCCCAACATCTGGTTTTAAGACAACTGGATAACCTAAGACCTTAGCTGCCCGCTTCAGACTAACTTTGGTTCTGACTAAACGCCCCTTGGCTACTGGGCACTTAGCCTTCTTAAAGTATTTTTTCATTTCTGATTTGTGTTTTATTTTCTTCAGTTCCTTAGGTTTCATCCCAGCAATGTTGAATTGCTCACGTAATTGAGCATCTAGTTCTAGCCAATATTCTTCTTGGGATTCTATCCGGTCGATTGGACCATATTTATGGAAGAAAAAAGCCACTGCCTTCTTCACAGCTAAAGTATCTTCTAAATTATCCACTCGATAATATTCTGTCAGGGCTTCTTTAGGAGACGCCGGTAGAATATCATAGGCTTCACTCCCGATGCCTAATACTGTTGCACCATTTTGATGAAGTTTAACAGCGAATTCTTGGAAATTTTGAGGAAAATATGGGGAAATATAGACAAAATTCATAATTATCAAACTCCTTTTAAAATGAGGATTACTACAAGTTGGCTTATTAATAGTTAAATTTACCACGAACGCCAATATTAGGCAAGGCTATTGTCTGACTAGCCTAACTTTTACCTTCTAAAAATTTTCCTATATAATAGTAGCCACAAGAGAAAGGATTCGACCATGTATCAAGAACATTACAATTTAAAATCTTCCCACCCCGATAAACACCCCTTAGATTACTACAGCTGGACAGCTGACCATCCCAAGGCCATCATACACTACGTGCATGGAATGTCTGAAAGTGCCATCCGCTATCAGCCCATGGGTGAATGGTTTCAGTCTCAAGGCATCACATTCATTGCCCATGATCAAGTTGGGCATGGTCCGTATGCAAAAGCCCATGACTCCCTAGGCTATTTTGGACCATATAATATGAAGTTAATTCTGGTAGAAGACCTCTACCGCGTGATTTGCGATGTCAAAGCAGTGAATCCCAATATTCCTTATTTTCTGATTGGACATTCCATGGGGTCTTTTATCTCTCGGCTTTTTCTACAAAAATATAGTCACATGGTCTCCGGAGCCATTCTCTCCGGTAGCGCCGATCATTCTTTTGTAATTGATTTTGGAAAATTATTGAGCCCCCTATTGACTAAGCTCAGTCGTCCGCAAGCGACCAATTTCTTTTTGCACCGTTTCTTATTTGGTGGTCTTTTTACCCAATTTAAACGCCAGCCTAGTGAGCGCGATTTACGGATCTTGAAATATTGGTACCCTCAACCAGAAAAAGTAGACTATCCCCTGGATGGTTTTCCTTTTACTAATGATGGCTTTTGGCATTTAATTAGGTTAGTCGACTCCGCTACCAAAAAAGGTTGGGCCAAGACGATTAACCCCCATCTCCCCCTTTATTTTATGAATGGAGCCAATGATTTTTTGCTTGGTCCAAGCAAAAAACTTTCTGGGGCCTACCAGGAATTGGAACAAGCTCATTTTCAAGATGTCATTTTTCAAATTTATGAAAAACGTGGTCATGAGCTTTTTCTTTATGACAATGAAGAAGTCGTTTACCGTGATATTCTGACTTGGACAAGTCAACATAGTCTGCCCAAACAAGCAAACTAAAATAATTATTCTCTAAGGAAGTGAAACATATGACTAAGAAAAACTCCATAACCGACAGTGAGCACCAAGTTCTCCGGGTGATTTGGGCTCAAGGAGCAACCACCAGTCGTTTTGTAATCGATAGCCTCAGCGAAAAGACGGGTTGGAAACCCACAACCATCAAAACCCTCTTACATCGTTTAGTCAATAAAGGCTATCTAGCGACTGAAAAAAAGGAGGACAGTATCTCTACCATCCTCTAATTTCTGAAGCAAGTAGCCAAGTGGCTGATATTAATAATTTACTCAAGCAACATTGTCGCACCCACGCCGACCAATTAATCATTGACATGATCAAACAAAGTGACCTGGACCAAGGCATGCAAGACAATATTTTCCAAGCCCTGAGAGATAAAGAACTTGTCCCAACTGTCACTTGCCATTGCATCCCTGGCCAATGCGAGTGTCACAAAGATATTGGGTAATTTTTTTATTCACTGAGTTGCCAATTAATTGGACTTTGCCCGCTCTCAATTAAGAGTTGGTTAGCCTTGGAAAAGGGTCGAGAACCAAAGAAGCCTCGGTAAGCTGATAAGGGACTAGGATGGACAGAAGTTAGAACAGCATGCTTATTTTCATCGATAAATCGTCTCTTCGACTTAGCCGCATTTCCCCATAAAATAAAGACAACTCGTTGATTACGCTTATTTAATTGTTTGATAGCAAAGTCGGTGACTTCTTCCCAACCTCGTCCGCGATGTGAATGGGCCTTCCCTTGACGTACTGTTAAAACAGAGTTTAATAATAAGACTCCTTGCTCGGCCCACTCAGTTAAATTGCCGTGATGAACAGGTTGAAAACCAACATCATTGCTTAGCTCTTGGTAGATATTGTTTAAAGAAGGCGGAATCGCCACCCCTTTCTGTACCGAAAAGCTTAGTCCATGGGCTTGATGGGGTTCATGATAAGGGTCTTGCCCCAAAATAACGACTTTTACCTGGTCAAAAGGGGTTAACTTAAAGGCCTCATAGATATGCCACATATCTGGGTAGATCACCTGATTACGATATTCATCTTTTAGAAACTCTCTTAATTTTTGGTAAGCAGGACTTTCAAAAACTGGATCTAAGGCCTCTTGCCATTGGTTATTAATGATTGTATGCACGCTTGATTTCCCCTTTCCTTTATCACTTAACTTATACCTAGTCTACCATTTTTTAAAATGTTACAATAGCCATAGTTATAACGGATTTTATAAAAAAGGAGATTTTTATGCTGGAATTAATTGTTTCTGATATGGACGGAACATTATTGGACGGGACCATGCACATCCACCCACGCAATCGTGAGGCCATCATGCATACCTACCAATTAGGTATCCCATTTATTGTTGCTACCGGAAGAAACTTCCATGAAGCCAAGGTACTCTTAGACGAAGCCGGTATTCGCTGCCCGATTATCGGTTTAAATGGTGCCATTCTTTTTGACCGAGAAGGTGAGGTAGAGTATGAAATTGACTTAGATGACCAAGTCGCTAAAGAGATTATTCTCTATGGACGTGAACATGGCTATTACATGGAAGCCATGACTTCAAAGAACGTCTACTCCAATTCAAAGCACCAACGCCTTCATTATATTGCAGATATGATTCAAAGAATGTCTCCTGAATTGAGCTTTGAAGAAACCCTTAGTCGGGCCAGCCAATCGAATGAGGTTAACTCCATTGAATATATTGATGATTTAACTGACCTCATTGAAGAAGAAGGCCAGCACATCCTCAAATTAGTCTTTATTCATGAAAAGGGACCGCAAGTCCTCCATCCGATTCAGCAGGAATTAAGTCAGCGCTATGATAACATTTATATCACTTCTTCCTTTAAGTCAAACTTGGAAATTTCAGCTAAAACAGCCAATAAAGGTGGGGCTGTCGCCAAGTACTGCCAAGCCCATGGCTATAATCCTAAAAATATCATGGCTATTGGTGATAATTTAAATGATTTAAAAATGCTGGAAATGGCCGGCTATAGCTTCGCCATGGCTAATGCTGATCCCGCCGTTAAAGAAATCGCTGACTATGTCACCAGTCCTCATAACGAAGGCGGTGTCGCTGATGCCATCTATAAAGCCCTGGATTTGAGTCAGACTAATACGCAATGGGGAAAAGCACCCTATGGCGACTAAGTCTCCTAACTGGCAGAAGCTAAGAGAGCAGCTAAAGTCTAGCTGGCAAAAAATAATTTCCCCAAAAGGCAAAAGCATACTTTTTGTTTGCCTAGCTAATATTTGTCGTTCCCCATTAGCAGAAGCCCTGCTACGTGAAAAAATTAAGCAAGCCCACTTCTCGCAGTCCATAAAAGTTGACTCCGCTTCCATTGAAAATTGGCGCAATGGTGATAAGGCGGATTCTCGTGTAATACAGCTGCTCAAGGAACATCAAATACCCTATCAAGGACTAAAGAGTCGCCTTCTCAAACCCATGGATGCTAAGCGTTTCGACTTGATAATCTGTATGGATACTACTATCTATGATGCCACTAGAGAGCGCTTGGGAGAAAGTTATTTTTCTAAAATCGTCCCCTTCTCTCATTTCCTTGAAGACCAAGCTGACGTTGATGATCCGATGTTAACCAAAGACTTTCAAACCACCTACCAACAAATTGACCGAGGAACTGATAAAATTATTCACTACCTCCAAAATAATATAATGAATCAATCAGCCAATGATAGTAAAATGCAATAAACACAAAAGCGACAGGAATTAGACCCCTGTCGCTTTTGCATAAAATAGACTAAATTATTCAGTTTACTGATATCTCATACCGCTAGTAAAGTGCTTTAGCCAGATTATTTAACATAGTTAAGGATATCGTCTAAGCGATCAACAATGGCAAGCGCCTGCGCCTTATTTTTCTCACTAGCTGCGACTAAGTCAGGTACCATGATGGTATCAATCCCCGAACGAAAACCAGCTTCAACCCCCGCTACGGAGTCTTCAATGATTAAAGCACTATCCTTACTTTGCCCTGTCTTCTCTAAGGCCTTTAAAAAGATTTCAGGATGAGGCTTAGAATGTGTGACTTCATCCCCAGAAGTAAAACCATCGATATATGAACTAATTCCAGCTCCTTTTAACCTGGAAATCACTTCTGAGCGATTACTGGAAGAAGCCACATGGATGGTAACTTCCATGTCTTTAAGAGCCTCGAGAGTCTCTAGTAAACCGGCTTTATTGTCAATACCGGATTCAGCCTCAATTTCACCAAATCTTTGCTCAGCTTCATTGAAAAGCGTTTTAGCTAAATCTTGGCTACCTGTTTTTTCCACTAGGGCTTGTAAGCAGGCTGCTGCTGTTCGACCAGCATGCTGGTCAATGTATTCCTGATCGGTAAATTCTATTCCTCGCGCTTGAAAAACCTCTTGATAGGCCTTAAGGTAGACAGATTCTGTATCAATTAAGGTTCCATCCATATCAAAGATAACAACTGATTTCACTGGGTCACTTCCTTCATTCCATGTATTTATATAAATCGCTTACATTTTTTATCATATCACACTGCCCTTATCAGGACAAATTAGAGCTTTTTCTTCTCATTTACTGTTTGCAATCAAAGTTTTAATTCGTTATGATTAGTCAGTATGAGTGACTGAAACTACTCGATCATCAAAAAAAGTGAGGAATCATCATGTTACAAGTTTCAAATGTTAGCCTACATTTTTCTGACCGCAAACTTTATGACAATGTTAATTTAAAATTTAATCCCGGAAATTGCTATGGTATCATCGGTGCCAATGGGGCCGGAAAGTCAACTTTTCTTAAAATATTATCAGGAGAAATTGCCCCTTCTACTGGTGAAGTCAGTAAAGAAGCCAACGAACGGATTTCGGTTTTAAACCAAGACCACTTTGCCTTTGAAGAATATAGCCCAATTGATACAGTCATCATGGGAAATAAAGAACTCTACCAAATAAGAGAAGAGAAAGATGCCATTTATGCAAAAAGTGACTTCAGTGAAGAAGATGGTATTCGTGCCGGTGAACTTGAAGCCCAATTCGCGGAAATGAATGGGTGGGAGGCTGAATCCGAGGCTTCTCAGTTACTCCAAGGCTTAGGAATTGCAGAAGATAAACACTATCAACTGATGAGTGAACTCGAAGAACGCGATAAAGTTAAGGTACTCTTAGCTCAAGCGCTTTTTGGAAATCCGGATATTCTTTTACTTGATGAACCAACCAATGGTTTAGATGCAGACTCCATCGAATGGCTGGCAGAATATATTATTAACTTCCCTAACGCAGTTATCGTGGTCTCCCATGACCGCTATTTCTTAAACCAAGTATGTACCCATATCTGTGATGTTGACTTTGGTAAAATTAAACTTTACGTGGGAAACTATGACTTTTGGAAGCAATCCAGTGAGTTAGCAGCTAAATTACAAGCCGATGCCAATGCCAAAAAAGAAGAAAAAGTTAAAGAATTAAAGGCCTTTATCGCTCGTTTCTCAGCCAATGCTTCCAAATCAAAGCAAGCAACTTCCCGTAAGAAAATGCTGGATAAGATCGAACTTGATGATATTCAACCTTCAAGTCGTAAATATCCCTATGTTGGTTTTGAACCAGAACGTGAAATTGGTAATGATGTCTTGACCGTGGAAGGCCTCTCTAAAACAATTGATGGCGTCAAAGTACTAGATAATATTACCTTCCACCTAAAAAATGATGATAAGGTAGCCTTTGTCAGTCGCAATGATGTCGCTGTTACTACCCTTTTCCAAATTTTAATGGGTGAAATGGAGCCTGATTCTGGTAGCTTCAAGTGGGGAGTAACCACCAGTCAAAGTTACCTGCCGCGTGACACCTCAAAAGAGTTTGAAAATAGTGATCAATCAATATTGCAATGGCTCTTCCAATATGCTAAAACGCCTGAAGAACAAGACAATACCTTCTTGAGAAGTTTCTTAGGACGGATGCTCTTCTCCGGTGATGACGTGAATAAACACGTTAATGTGCTATCTGGGGGCGAAAAAGTCCGCTGTATGCTCTCTAGAATGATGCTTTCCAAGGCTAACGTCCTGGTGATGGATAATCCGACTAACCACCTTGACCTGGAATCGATTTCCAGCTTGAATGATGGCTTAATCCGCTTTAAAGGCGTCCTATTATTCTCATCCCACGATAGAGAATTTCTCTCAACCATTGCAAACCGGGTGATCCATGTCAGTCCTAACGGCTTAGTTGACCGGATTGAAACCGGTTATGAAGAATATCTCAATAACGAGGATACCCAAGCTCGGGTAGATGCCTTATATCAATAAGATAGCATTTCAGGCACCATTAAAGGCCCGCACTAGCTCATTGACAAAGCTAGCGCGGGCCTTTTTGGACGACATCATCTTAAAAGCGATCTAAGACATTGAGAAACTTATGAACTCTTTGATTTTTCTGAGCATTAAAGAAACTGTAAGGGTCTCCCTCTTCAATCACTTCTCCCTGCTCCATAAATATAATATGATCAGCAACATTCTTAGCAAAGGACATTTCATGGGTCACAACGACCATGGTCGTTCCCTTTTTCGCGAGTTCAGTCATGATATTTAAAACCCCATCGACTAATTCCGGATCTAAAGCTGAAGTCGGTTCATCAAAAAGAATGAGATCTGGGCTAGGTGCGATTGCTCTAGCGATTCCCACTCTTTGTTGTTGTCCGCCAGAGAGTTGATTAGGATAACGGTCTTTGAGTTTTGCCATTCCTACCCAGTCAAGGATTTCTTCACTTCGAGCAACTGCTTCATCCTTTGCCCAGCCTCGCGCTGTAACCAGGGGTTCTAGCAAGTTTTCTAAAACCGTTTTATTATTAAACAAATTATAATTTTGAAAAACGAAACCAATATGTTGTCTGATCTTCAAAATTTCTTTTCGAGTAATTTTGCTTAAGTCATAATGCTCTCCTAAGAGGCCAAATTCACCATGATCTGCCTTTTCTAAGAAATTTAAACACCGTAAAAGGGTGGTCTTTCCTGACCCACTAGGGCCCAGAATAGCAATCACATCTCCAGAATCAACTGTTAAATCGATTCCTTTCAATATTTTTTGACCAAGAAAGGATTTGTGGATATTTTTAACATTTAACATCATTAATCACTCCTAGGCATGGGATAGATAATACTTATTAATGACCTGTCCAAGATATTGAATTAAGCCACAAAGTATTAAATATATAACAAAGATAACAATATAAGCACTGGTAAAATTATAGGAATAAGCGGCTGCAGTCTTTGCAATAGCTGTGATATCTTGCACCGTCATCACAAAGACTAAAGAAGTTCCCTTAACCAGTTCAATAATCAAATTGATAAATGAAGGTAGAGCGACTTTAAGCAATTGCGGAAAAATAATTCTTTCAAAACTTTTCCAGGGACTTAAACCGGCACTTAGGGCTGCTTCCCACTGGCCATAATCAACAGCCATTAAGGCAGACCGAAAGATCTCAGTTAAGGATGCTAGCGCAATTAAGCAGAAGATAATGTAGGCATAGATAATCGGATTAAAATTAAAGACGTCCACCTCAACATGAATTAAATTGGTGAATTGATTTAAAAGGCTAGGCAGTAAACTGTAAAAGAACAGAATAAGAACAATTAAGGGAGTAGCGCGTATGATCGCTAAGTAAACTTGAATAAACTTACTAATGACTGGCAGCTCCCTCTGTAAAGCTAAGGCAAACAATAAAGCAGGGGCGATAGAAAATAATACCGCTACCAGCATAATACTAAGGGTCACAGGAATTCCTTTTAAGGAAGCAAAAAATGTATCAATAATAAAATCCCAATTCATCGCCCTATACCTCCCCTTTAGAAATTTCTTTTTCTAATAGATGAATAGAAACCATAATTAATCCAGCAATAATCCAATAGATAATGGCTACGGCCAAATCAGTTTCTAAGGAAAAATTACCCATATTTCGATTAATAAATAATTGCCCTGCCCCCATGACATCAATTAATCCAATGGTATAAGCTAGGGCAGTGTTTTTTAATAAAGAAACCGTCGAGTTACCAATATTTGGTAGGGCAATCCTTAAGGCTTGAGGCAGTAGGATTCTAAAGAAAGTCCTAGCTTCTGACAGGCCCAAAGCTAAGCCAGCCTCCCTTTGCCCCTTATTGACCGCATCATAACTTGCTTTGAACACAACAGAAATATTGGCTCCATATAGCAAAGTTAAGGCAATAATGACAAAGACTGCTTGTGAGAAATCATGAATGTTAATCTTAAGCCACCACTTCAATAGCTGGGGTAAACCATAAAACACTAGAAATATCATCACTATTGGCGGCGTACAGCGCATAATAAATATATAAGTCTTCGTTATTTGCTGATACCATCTTTGCTTTGCTTCTAAGCCATAAGCTAGAATAAGTCCTAGTAAATTGCCAAGGGTAAAGGAAATAATTAATATAAATAATGATACTGGTATAAATGGTATCAATTCCTTAAATAAAGGGAATATGGATTTTACATCAAAATTAACCATATTATCTCCTTTCTACACTAGTCAGTGAATGGCAATAGCCCTGAAACATAGATTGAACTGACCGCCTACTCTAAAAATTATTATTCAGAAGACTTCATTTCATCTAGACTTAATCAGGGCTAAGTAACACATCTTCGTCTTACATCGCATTGCCATTTTTAATCTTTAATATAATCAAATACATTCTTATTTAAATATTGTTGGGATAATTTTTCTAATGTCCCATCTTCACGGAGTTCTTTAATTGCTTGATCATAATCTTTGACTAATTGTTCATTTTCATCAGTCCGTTCAAATAAAGGATAGATTGGAATCCCTTTATAAGTCACATAAGTTAATTGATCAGCTTTATCATGATAAGGACCATCTTCATCTTCTACAGACTTTTTATAGGATAGGTCAATAGAGAAGTAAGCATCATAACGTCCTTCAAGCACCCAACCATAGGCATCAGATAGGTCAAATTGATCAGCAGGCACCAAGTCAATAGGATGATCAGGATTCTTTTGATTATAATCTTGAATCACATCGTATTGACCGTTTTGTGGCGAAATAGGAACTAATCTCCCCTTAGCCTTAGCGAAATCATCGATGTTTTTATATTTATCCTTATCTTCGGAACGAATGGTCAATCCAATCACACTCGCCCCATGATAGTTTTTAGGAATAATAAACTTCTTAGCCCGCTCATCGGTATACCAGCATCCCTTAATCCCTGCGTCATACTTACCTGACTCTAATCCAATAAGTAAGTCTTCATTAGAGGTGGGAACAAAGTCAAAGTGATACTGTGGCAACTTCTTTTCAACTTCTCTAAAAACGGCAACCTCATAACCATCGGCCTCCCCCTTATCATTCACGAAATTATAGGGATAATAATTTTGCCAAAAAGCCACCTTAACGTTACGGGAATTTTCTTTACTTGGTTCACTACTACGGTTTCTGATTAAGAAGCTGGCTAATACAACGACTACCGCCACTAAAATACCGATGAATAATTTTTTATTTTCATTTTCAGCTGCCTCCTCTATACTTGCTTGGCGAACCCAGTCAAAATGTTCTCTTGGTGTATCTGCTGGAATGGTACAATCCGCTCCGATCACATAAGGCGTATCTCCAGCTTCTTTAATTAGCTCCTTGGTGTAAGCTTTTATTTCTGACTCTGTTCCTTTGTAAATGAGGTCATCTGCAGTATTTTGGAAACCACCCACAACAACCTTATCTTTAAAAATTTTCTTACCGTCTTCAATTGATAATTTTTCCGGCCCAGTTGCCCAATTAACCGCACTGGCTGGATAGTCAGCAAATTTTTCTAATCGGTTATGGGCGCCTAAGTAACCACAAACATGGAGGATATGGTGAGGTTTAAGTTCTTTAGCACGATTTAATAAAGCAGTATCCAATGGCTTAACCAGTTCAATGAAGTCTTTATCAGTGAAATCATCGGTTTGTAAATCTTGGGTAGAATAATAGATGCCATCAACGGTAGTCTCTGATAAGATCCCTTCAATGACCTTTTGAATATCTCCCGCAATGACTTTTAAAATTTTTGCGAAAAGTTCAGGATCTTCCTGATAGAACCGGCTGACACGTTCATCTTGGTCATCATATAAAATTTTGAAGGTAGTTAATGGACCGAAAATATTATAAAAACTATACAATTGGTTCTTATGTAGGGCTTCGACCTCCTTGGCAAACTGAATTTGTTCTTGAATCCAAGGATCATCATTTGCTAGCGGTTCAATTTCTCCAACTTCCGATAAATGCTCAGCTTTTTGTAACTTTTCATTAGGATATTGAAAATAACCATCAGTCATTATCTTTATATAGTCAGGCTCAATATCCTTAAGAAATTGCTGGTGGCCAGCTAAATTAGCTGGTTTGATGTGATCATCTTTCAACGCATTAGCATGGTAAACATCTTCTACAAAGTGGTGCCAGAAACCAACCGGCGTCCGCTCAGCTTGATGGCCATCAAAGACTGTTTTTACTAATTCCTTCTTACTCATTTTGTTTTCCTCCTTACTAGTAAAACTCCAATTCCCCAAATAAATAAAACTGAAGTTTAACTAATTTTTTGTAAGTTATATTTTTATTGACTTAATATTAGTTAGGGACGACCTAAAAATCAATAGTTTTAAGTTAAAAATGATAATCTATCTTTCGATCAAATCTGATACACTCCCGCTCGATCAAATACGTTCGCCCGGTCCTTGAGTTGATTACAATAAAAAAGCCCCAAAGTTAGGCATAATCCTAGACTGAAAGGCAGATAAATGGGGCTATCAATGTTTCTTTTTTATTATATATTTAGTGTGAAAACAATTATTGTCTAATTTTTCTATCGTCTTTTATGATGGTAAATAGTTTATCTATTGAGGGGAGTTTTTATGAAATATATTTGGTCTTACATCAAACCCTTTAAGAAAGAGTTAGTATTTATCTTCCTGGGTATGTTGATGTTTTCAGTGGTTAACCTAGGTTTACCAACCATGTTAGCAATGATTATTGATAACGCATTAATACCAGGTGACTTATCCAACCTTTATTTTTCCTAGCAATTATGCTCTTTATTTCTTGTTTAGGTATTGCTGGACAGATTTTTGGCTCTTATTTTATTAGTAAGTTGTCAACGATGATGACAATGAATTTACGTAATGATTTATTTAAAAAAATGCTTAAGCTTTCTCATCACGAGTTTCAAGATTACGGGGTACCCTCTTTAACCAACCGTATGACTTCCGATGCTTTTATCCTCATGCAGTTTACTCAAATGACTCTTAGGACTTTGGCAACTGCACCAGTGATGATCATTATTAGTATTTATATGATTACACGGACTTCGCCCGAATTAGGTTTGTATGTTTTCCCCGTGGCACCTATGATAGTGGCCATGATTATCATTATTGCCTGGTTAACCTTGCCGATTTCCCGTGCCCAACAAAAAACTTTAGATAATATTAACCGGATTCTCAGAGAAAATATTACTGGTACTCGAGTCGTTCGTGCCTTTAACCGGGAACAATTTTTCGAAGAACGTTTTGAAGAAGTCAACCATACTTACCGGCAATACTCTAGTCTTCTGTTTAAAACCATGGCCATTACGCCCTCTCTCTTTTCTTTAATCATGAATATTACTATCATATTAATCGTCTGGTTTGGTGCCGGTTTTGCCGCTAGGGGAAGTGTTCAAGTTGGGACCTTAGTTGCCTTTATTGAATACGTATGGCTAGCTCTCTTCTCCTTAACCATTTTTGCTAATATTTTCATGATGTATCCACGAGCAGTTGTTTCAGCAGGGCGACTCGATGAAGTCATGCATACACCAATAACCGTCCCTCCCTCTGAAAATCCGATTATGGAAACTGATGGTAGTGGGCGCTTAGAATTCAATCACGTCGACTTTGCTTATCCGGATGCTGATGAACCCGTCCTAAGAGATATTAGCTTCTCATCAAAGGCTGGGGAAACCATTGCCTTTATCGGTTCCACTGGGTCGGGAAAATCAACCATTGTGAAGTTAATCCCCCGTTTCTATGATGTCTCCAGTGGGGAAATTAAGCTCGATGGTATTGATATTCGTGACCTAGACTTACAAGTTCTACGCTCTAAAATAGGCTACACGCCCCAAAAAGCCAACCTTTTCTCTGGTCAAATTGCCACCAACCTTCGCTATGGTAAGTTTGATGCTGACGAGGAAGATATGGACCACGCGACTTCGATCGCACAAGCTAGTGAATTTATCAATCGGCTGGCGACTCGTTACCATACAGAATTGACCGAAGGCGGCACTAATCTATCAGGTGGCCAGCGCCAACGCCTATCCATTGCCCGTTCAATTATTGGGGACCGGGAAATATATATATTTGATGATAGTTTTTCCGCTCTGGATTATAAAACAGACGCTGCTGTACGCCAAGCGCTTAAGGAAGAAACGAAAGACGCGACAACGATTATTATTGCCCAACGAGTCGGCACCATCATCAATGCTGATCAAATTATCGTTTTAGACCATGGTCAAATAGCCGCAAAAGGCACCCACAGGGAACTATTAAAGTCCTCTCCGCTATATTATGAAATTGCTTCGTCACAACTTACCAAGGAGGAATTAGAATATGGAGAATAATCGTCAATTAATGAAGAGTCTCTGGCACTTTATTTCTCCCTACCGCTTTAAGTTCAGTTTAAGTGTTATTTGTACAATCGTTCTATGTCTATCAAATGTCCTTGAACCAATTGTCCTAGGCTTAGCAATTACTGAAATCTCTAAAAATATCTTAGCCATCATGAATAATGTGCCAGGAGCTGGAATTAACTATGACTACTTATTAAAGATCATGGCCCTCTACTTTCTACGGGGAATCTTCTACCATGGTTCTTTTTACCTCAGTCAATACTGGTTAACTGAAGTCGTGCAGCATTCGATTTATGATTTGCGTAATGCCATTAGTCATAAAGCAAATCGCCTACCTGTTTCCTATTTCGATAAAAATCAAACGGGCGATATTCTTAGCCGTATGACTAACGACGTGGATACCTTATCCAACGCCCTCCAGCAATCAGTTCTTCCCCTATTAACCGGCGTTTTACAAATTAGTTTTGCCTTAATCAGTATGTTTATTTTGCATTGGAAGCTGGCCCTGGTTAGTGTCATCTCGATGCCTATCACTTACTTGAGTGCAAAAACTATTTTGAATTATTCCCAACCAATCTTTAAAAAACAAGCAGATGCTTTGGGGCACCTCTTTGGCTATACTCAAGAACAATTATCCGGCTACACCGAAATAAAGGTCTATAACAAAGAAAACGAGTCGGTTGATGAATTTGAAAAACGTAACCAAAATCTGCAGGAAGTTGGCTTTAAAGCTGCATTCCTAGCTGAAATTCTCCAACCCATCTTAAGCTTTATTTCTAATTTAGCTTATATTGTAATCACTGGGCTAGGTGCTTATTTCGTCTTTATCCAACAATTAACCATTGGTAACTTACAAGCCTTTGTCCAATATGTCTGGCAAATTAACCAACCCATCCAAACCATCACCCAACTTATCGGGGTGATTCAAAGTGCCGTAGCGGCCAGTCAGCGGATCTTCACTTTCCTTGGTGAAGAAGAAGTTTACCAAAAACCAGTGACTGAACATCTCCCTCTAACAATTAAGGGACAAATCAGCTTTGACCATGTGAAATTTGCCTATGATGAGGATAATATCTTAATGCACGATGTCTCCTTTACCGTAGAACCCGGTCAAACAGTTGCCATTGTTGGTCCAACTGGAGCAGGTAAAACCACCCTGATTAACCTACTCATGCGCTTCTACGATGTCCAGGACGGGTCAATTAATGTTGATGGCATTAATATCAAGGACATCAGCCGACACGATTTGAGAAGCCATATTGGGATGGTCCTACAAGATGCCTGGCTCTATACAGATACTATCCGTGAAAATATTCGCCTTGGCGATTTAGAAGCCAGTGATTATGAAGTGATTGATGCTGCTAAGATAGCCAATGTTGATCATTTTATCCGTACCCTACCTGGCGGCTATGATATGGAAATCAATGAGGAAGGCAGCAACGTTTCCCTAGGTCAAAAGCAACTCATGACCATCGCCCGAGCGATCGTATCTGATCCTGATATTCTTATTCTCGATGAGGCAACTTCCTCGGTTGATACTCGCTTAGAGCAATTAATTCAATCTGCAATGGACCGGATCATGGAGAACCGCACCAGCTTCGTCATTGCCCACCGCCTATCAACCATCCGTAATGCCGACATCATCCTAGTCATGAAAAATGGTGATATTATCGAACACGGTAACCATGATAGTCTCATGGCTAAAGACGGTTTCTATGCGGATCTTTACAATAGTCAATTTAACCAAGAAAGTGCCGCAGAAATTCACATGGGCTATTAGTAAATTTATTTTTTACTAAATGTATCTATACATTGGACTTCTACATGCCTTGACAACACTCATTATAATTTTCATAAGAAAAGGCTGGGATAAAAACCCCAGCCTCTTTCTTTTTATTTAGGATCAATTTCTGCGCTCCAGGTCTCGATATCTAATTCTTTCAGATCGAGTCGATGATTAATGGTGGCTGCTGTGAGCTGGTATATTACAGATACCGTAGGGACACTGAGTAACATTCCTGGTAAGCCAAAGAAGGCCCCGCCGACAGTCACAGCGACCAAAGTCCACAAACCAGGTAAACCAACGCTCCCTCCGACAACACGAGGGTAAATAATATTTCCTTCCAGTTGTTGCACAACAGTTATAAAAATAATAAATAGGATCGCTTTGGTCGGACTAGTCACAACGATTAGCATGGCCCCGGCAACTGCTCCGAAGATTGCTCCAAAAATAGGAATCAAACCCGAAGCCCCCATTATCACTGAAATAGTTAAAGCATATGGAAAATGACAAATTAACATGCCGATATAAACCATAATTCCAAGTATAAAAGCTTCCAGAACCTGGCCACTAACAAAATTAGTGAAAACATCATTGGCTAACTTTCCCACATTGACTAAGTAATTTGCCCAAGGTAAATTACATATGGCATAGATGACTTTCTTTACTTGTCTGGTTAAAGTTTCCTTAGCCGAAACCACAGTAATCCCAAAAACCAAAGAAATAAATAAATTAAACAGACTATTCACCAGGCCAATACCGATAGTAAAGGTTTGTGAAAGCAAATTGGTAGCTAAGGATTGCACGAAGGCGATGGCTCTTTGGGCTAAATTATTTAAATTGATATCCAATTGTTGGATATAAGTCACTAATTCAGGATGACGGTCAATAAAACGCATGACCTTAGAGATGACTTGACTAATGGTTGTAGGCACGATAGAAATAAATGAAGTGATCGTATCCTCAAAATCAGGTAAGACTAAGAAGATTAAAAAGTATATCAATAAGACGATAAGAATCAAGGAAAGGACAATGGCTAAGCCACGCAAGGTTTTCCGATGTCTTTTAAAATAATCGAATCTTTTTAAGTATTTTTCAATATAATTTACCGGAATCGATAGAATAAAGGCAATGGCTGCCCCAACTAAAAATGGACTAATTACATTTTGAATCTGGCCCATAAAATTACTGATAATATTTAAATTATTCATTATCCAAAGGACCGCCAAAAGAATGGCTATTCCACTAAAAACTTTTATCCAATTCTTTTCAAAATTCATTTTTCATTTCTCCTAATAGCGTCGCATTCTAATTGAATCAATATAGTGATTTTCAATTTTGTGAATAACTATGTCTGCCCGATCTCGAGTGGGTAAAATATAGTCTTCCAAGTTAACTAAATTAATGTTTTCCCAAGTCCGTTTAGCTGAACGTAAAGCATCGTCTAATGACATCTTACTATATCGTTGGTTATAGTGATCAGGGTCTTTCAAAGCATTTTCACGAAGTAAAATAAAACGTTCCATATACCATTTTTCAATTAATTCAGTATCGGCATCAACATAAATAGACAGATCAGCATATTCACCAATAAAAAACTGGTCTGATCCAAGGAATTGTAAAACATTGATCCCCTCAACAATGAGAATATGGGGCGATTTAATTTCTCGATAGGCATTAATCCGGTCATAACTCTCATGAGAGTACAAAGGGACTTTGAGCCGCTGCTTATTGCTCTTGACAGCCATGAAAAACTTCTTTAATTCGTGCATATCATAGCTTTCCGGAAAGCCCTTACGGTGCATTAAATCCCAATGTTCTAATTGCTCATTAGGATACAAAAAGCCATCGGTAGTAATTAATTCAACATCTAAATAGGGAAAAAATTGCGATAAAAAGAGTTGCAATAGACGCGCCGTAGTACTTTTACCAACGGCAACACTTCCCGATATGCCAATAATAAAAGGTGGTATTTTATCATTAATGCCTAAAAATTGATTGCGTTCAATAATCAAGCTTTGATAATTTTTAAAGTATATACTAATTAATTGTGTGAGAGGCTGATAAATATCATTAGCATCTTCTAAAGTCAGATGGTCATTAAAAGCCAGCAAGGCCTCTAATTGCTTCTCGGTTAATTTCACATTAATATCAGATGTAATTTCGTCACGATAAGCATGCCAATCGTCACGATCAATAATATGATACATATTATTGAAAGCCATTCCCTAAACCCCTTACTTGTCTTTTCTATTCCAAGATATTTCAACACTTGCATGAATATTATCATCAAAGGATACTATCTTATGCTTGGTCAATAACTGCTTATCGCCTGCTTGGTTGATTTCTGATTTTAACCAGCCGCGATCCCCCTCATAGAGCTCGTGTTTATAGCTGATAATCAAATCTTTAACCTGCCAGCTCTCTATAAATTCTTGACCCACTTGCCTAAATATCCAATCCAAATAAACTAAATTGTTAACATGCTTATTCTGATCAATCGCTTGATGATCTACCAAGAATTCACTCAGCAAATCGGCATCTTCTGTTGGTGAAAATTTAATTTTATTCAAACGAATGCGCTTACTAATATCAATCCCTAGCTTGGCATCTAAAGAGTGCGTATCAACCCGCTCGATTTGACGACTGACAAAATCAATCAAAGTATATACCATGGTACACTTGGCTAAAAGGGCTCTATCTTGATCAACTAAGCTAAAGCTTCTTTTTACAAAGAAGGCATTAGCCCCTATCAACTCTGTGGTCACAGTGACTGATTCATTACATTCTGCTAGGCGGTTAATACTTAGGTGATTTTCAACGATTACCCAGATATAACGCGAGTCCAGCGACCAAAGTCCGGCCTGCTTTAGGGCTTGGTCGTGATCAGCAGAGAGGGCTAAAAAGAGAGCAATGAGGCCCTTAATTTGAATACAACCTTCTTGATCACATTGATCCTGACTGATAATAATATCTTTTTGATAAGACGCTGCCATTGAACCCCTTCTTCACAAAATTGTACTTGAACATTTAGAATATATCGACTTCCATTATAGCATTTAACTGTCCTATAAATAAATAATAAAATAAGAAAAGCTCTAATAAACTCAGGCATTCTGACCCCCAAGCCTTTGACTAGTCAAGTATTCTCTTTTCATCTATAATGGAGCTAGTTTAAAGATATAGGGGAGTGAAAATATGCAAATTCGAATTAGTGATCAGGCATTAAAGTTTTTCAAAGAAGATATGGATTTAGGTTCCGGGGATGCTGTCCGTTTCACCAGTAAGGTCTATGGAAAAACCAACATTCATGAAGGTGTGTCGGTAATGGTTCAAGTCAGTCAACCACAAAAAGTCCTGGTAAGTGAAACAATCGATGGCATCATCTTCTTTGCTGAAGAAGATGATGCTTGGTTTTACAATGATCACTCTCTAGAAGTTGACTACGATGAAGAAGAAGAAAAATTATTATTTACTTTTGTTGATGACTAATTAAAAGGGGCAATGTAATTATGGATAATCTAAAAAAATTATTTTTAGCTGCTGTCGGTGGTACTAGCCTAACTTTAGAAAAAGCTCAAGAAATGATCAAACAGGCCATTGATAAGGGACAAATAACTGTCCAAGAGGGTAAAGAACTGACTGAAGACTTAAAACGTAGCTTTACCGACCGAACTCAAAAACAATCGCTTTCAGAACAAATCGAATCCTTGCAAGTACAAGTTGATAATTTATCTGACCAAGTGAATCAGTTATCAGAAAAATTAAATGAGATCTAAGAAAATGTTTTCTTAACGCTTATCTAAGGGTAAGCGTTTTTTCATAAGGCTGAATCGCCATAGAAAATAACTGATTAATCAGAATTCAAGGATAAATATTTGGCTTAGACGTCAGTCAAGAGTTAATCAGCTCATTGAGAACTTTTTGCTTTTACTAGAACAAGACTGGGCCGAGTAATTATTTATACCCATCTTTTTTAGGAAGTGATCGCATGGCAAATAGAACACATCGCTTAAGTGAAATCATTCAAGTTTTAGCTAACTTTGGTTTTGGAGAAGTTTACCAGCGCAGTTTTAAAAAATTGGATGTCCAGGAAAGTGCTAAAAATTTAAGACAGGCTTTTGAAGCCTTGGGCCCTTCCTTTATTAAAATTGGTCAGATACTCTCTACTCGAAACGACCTCCTCTCTGAACCTTACATCTTAGAATTGCAAAAGCTACAACACTCTGCTCCTCCCTTTTCCTACCAAGAAGCCGAACAAATTATTAGAGAAGAATTAGGAGAAGCTCCTGAACAATGCTTCGCAAGTTTTGCTAAAGAAGCCCTAGCTACTGGATCGATTGCACAAATCCACCGGGCCCAATTACAAACTGGTCAAGAGGTCGTGGTTAAAATCCAACGTCCCCAAATCAAAGAGCAATTAATCTCCGATATTGATTTATTCATTCACGTTATCAATAAAATTCCTACTATTTTCACAAATATTATCTCCAATCCAGTGGCTATTCTCCGGGAAATTCGCCAGCAGAGTCTTTTAGAGATGGATTTCTTAAATGAAGCAAATAATATGCGACGTTTCCAAAGCAACCATGAAAAGCGTTCCTTGATTGGCGTTCCCAACTATTATGGTGATTTAACCACCCACAAAGTATTGGTTATGGACTATATTGCGGGGGTTTCTATTGGTAGTGTCTCAAAGTTAAAACAAATGGGCTATGACTTGAATAATATCGCCGAAAAGCTGGTCTATTCTTTTCTTTACCAGGTATTTGAGGATGGTTTTTACCATGCCGATCCCCACCCCGGCAATATTCTCATTAGTCAGGAAAAATTTATTTTATTGACCTAGGAATGATGGGGACACTCTCCTCCTCCGATCAAAAATTATTAATTAATTTATTAGAGGCCCTAGCTTTTAAGGATATTGATGAATTAGTCCACCTCCTACAGATCATCTGTAAGGGGCCTCGGATCACTGACCAGTATAGCCTGTATAAGGATGTTCAGTGGTTATTTGAGCGTTACCTCACCACTGGCCTGGAAGCGATTGATATGGGAGAAATTTTTCAAGAAGTCATGAAAACTGCCTTAAAATATAAGTTAACTTTTCCCACTAAGTTCGTCCAATTAAGTAAAACCGTGATTATCTTAGAAGGCATCTGCGAATCCTTGAATCCTGAATTTGATTTTATGTCTATTTTTATGGATTTTACCTTCCATCACTCCTTATTAGAGCAGAGTCGTTTATTCAACAAGGATCACTTGCTTCGCGAATCAACGCGTTTATTGCGGTCGGGTATTTCTCTCCCCCAGCAAGCCAACCAGGCTCTCTCTGAATTCATTAAGGGCCGTACGACAATAAATATCTCCATGCGAGAAGTTAAAGAGTTAACTAAAGAACTTAATCAGATCATTAACCGAATTGTTACAGCCCTCATTTTGTCAGCAATAATCATCTCATCCGGCTTTATCGTTTCCCAAAACAATAGCCACTATGCCGGCAATATCGCCCTACTATTCTTTGTCATGGGAGTAGTCCTTGGGCTCTATCTGCTCTATTCCTTTGTTCGTTCACGAAAAAAATAATAGCTAATATTAAACCAGGAGAATAGAGCTTTTGGCTCTTCCTCCTGGTTTTCCTCATTTATTCTTTTATCATGTCTAGTCAATCGATAAAAACTAGTCTCACGCTTTTCACATAAGGATTAATCTTTCATGTCTTCTACATCTTGAAAGTCTTTATCCTTCTTTCCGCGTCTTAGGCGTTTTCTAAAGTGCGTTTTCATTAATTTATTAAGACTTTCAAGGGAAATTTCTTCGCCCTTAGCCTCCGATTCTGCAATAATGGTTAATACTTCAATATAGGACATAGCTAAGGCAGTCGTCACCATAGCAGCAGTCGATCCTGAGATCAGCCCCCCTAATGCAGATCCTAAACCTGGAATAAACTTCACCAAGTTGGAGGCAATGGTTCGCCCGATATAAGTCGCCCCACCAGTCCCGATCACTGCCCCTAGGATACTAATGACTTGCTTACTTTGCATAGATATGCCGAAAATAGCTGTTATCCTAGCTAGCATAGTAATTTGAATTGGCACGAGCAAAGTGGCGTCAGAGAAAGGAATCGGGGAAAAACCGACTCCAAAAGTCATGGCTACTGACTTTTTTGCCCAACGGCGAGCAGCCTTGGCCTTCCGTTTAATATCAATCCGTTGAGCATTGGTAAAAGCGGGATGAACGTTTTCCGGAATAACTAAGAAAGTTAAATTAAGTAAGTCTTCCAAGCCGAAAGCTTCAATAGTGACTTGGTCATTAATTCTGTAATCGGCTGCCATGACTGGAATGACACCCTGGATAGGTAAATTAAGACTTTCAATATAAGCCTTCATGGTATCGCCTGCTTCACCAATTGATTGGGTCAAAACGACAATAACTGGCATATGGTCAGCGAGCTGCTCAATCAAGTCAATTTCCATTTCTTCAATCCGTTGAGAATTCGCATTGATACAGTAATAAGCTGCGTGCAAATGGCTGCCCTCTTTAGTGAGATCAGCTTGTAAAGCATTAATTTCTTTTTTAATTTGCTTTTGAACTTCTTTTGAAAGCTCTAGCCCCCGACTATCATATAAATTGATGGGCATGTCTTCTTTACTAAGCTTTTGAATATGTTGGGTGATGGGTTTTCCTACGCCCGTTTTAGCCAGTTCTTCTCGAAAGATATTATTAATTAAAGTACTTTTACCCACACCAGTTTTTCCAACGACGAGGATTTCAATTTTTTCCATTTCATTAATAGTATCGCCAGCCTGGTTGAGTAAATCGTCTGCGAGTGAAAAATCAAAGTTTTTAGGATTAAATGCCATTCTGCTACCTCCTCAGTTCCCTACAATTATAGCAGAAGACGCTATTAAAGATAAATTAGGACGACTTTAACTCAAGCTTGCAAGACAACTCCAGATTTTCTTCCTTCAACACCGATTAAGGACTTGTGTTATTATATAATTATAAAGTGAGCTTAATGGAAAGTAGGATAACCATGGAAAAGCAACAAAACCTCTTGTTTTCAAATCCCCAGATATTGAATTCGCGGTCCTATCAAGTAACAAGTCAAATTTTTAGTGCGATTAGTCATGGCATCGGCTTACTGTTAGCCTTAATTGGCACGGGGCTTTTAATTAGTAAAGCTTTCCAATTTCAAGAACTTAACCGGCTGATGGCTTACACCATTTATGGCTTATCGATGATTAACTTATATTTCTTTTCAACCATGTACCACGCTCTATATTTTACCAAGGTAGCCCCAGTCTTCCGCTTTTTTGATCATTGCAGTATTTATTTTCTCATTGCTGGCTCCTATAGCCCTTTTTGTTTAATTGCTTTAAATAACTCCCTGGGCTGGCTAATTTTCTTCATTGAGTGGTTGATTGTAGCCTTAGGTCTTTATTGTGAAATCTATAAGCGGCCTTGGTTGAAAAAATACTCAACCTTCATTTATTTAAGTATGGGCTGGCTAGCTGTCTTTATTGTTTACCCAATCATCCATTCGGTATCTCTGGCTGGCCTTCTATGGCTTTTAGCCGGAGGACTTTTTTATTCGCTAGGAACTTCTTTCTATCGTTTCGATCATAAATATGTCTATTTCCATACCATTTGGCACCTCTTTGTTCTATTAGGGACCGTCTGCCAATTTATATCGATTTATTTTTATGTTTAACTCGCCTAATGAAGCAGGAACTTGCTAGAACAACTTTATTTAGGCAAAGCTCTGTCATTATGCTAAAATAGAACAAGCGATATTGATTCAATTCCAATAAACAAGCTAATTAATACTAGAAAAGGAGAATTTTATGATATTTAAGGTGACTTATCAAGAAAAAGCTAACGAAGCACCTGTTCGTGAAAAAACTCAAGCACTCTATATCGAGTCCGATAGCATTATCGATGTACGCCAACAATTACGAGAAAATACCCCTTATCTCGTTGAACACATCCAAGCATTAGATGAAGCCCATCTGGCTTATGAACAAAAAGCCCAGATTTTCATCTTACGGAGTTTGATAAATAATGAGTTTTGAAGTAAAAGATAATGAAGTTTATGTCTTTGCCATTGGCGGTCTTGGCGAAATTGGGAAGAATATGTACGTGGTCCAATACCAAGACGAAATCATTATTATGGATAATGGGGTTAAATTTCCTGACGATGAATTACTTGGCATCGATTATGTAATTTCAGACTATAGCTACCTCATTGAGAATAAAGATAAGGTAAAAGGAATCTTTGTTTCCCATGGCCACGAAGACCATATTGGTGGAATTCCTTGGTTATTAAAACAAGTGAATTTTCCTATTTATGCTGATCAATTAGCACTGGCTTTAATTCGAGGTAAATTAGAAGAACATGGTTTATTAGGTGATGCGATTTTACATGAAATCGATGACGAATCTGTCATTAATTTTGATAAAACATCCGTTTCATTCTTCACAGTAAACCACTCAATTCCTGGCGCCAAGGGAATTTTAGTTAAGACTCCCGTTGGAGCAGTTGCTTTCACAGGAGACTATAAATTCGATTTTACTCCAATTGGTAAGCATGCAGACTTGCACAAAATGGCTCGCATCGGTGATGAGGGGCTCTTACTCTTATTAGCTGATTCAACCAACTCTGAAGTTCCTGGTTGGACCATGTCTGAACACTATGTGTCCAATTCATTGAAAGATATTATGACGCCAATCGAAGGCAGAATCATTTTTGCTTCCTTTGCTTCTAATATCTCCAGGTTAAGTGAAGCCATAGAAATAGCAGTCAACACTGGCAGAAAAATCGCTGTTTTTGGACGCTCAATGGAGAACGCCTTCCGCAATGCCCAAGAAATTGGCTATTTTAATATTCCAGAAGGTACCTTCATTGAGTCAAAAGAAATTAACGACTATCCGGATAACGAGATCATGATTATGTGTACAGGGTCTCAGGGAGAACCACTAGCTGCCCTAAGTCGGATTGCTAATGGCACCCACCGTCAAGTGACCTTACACCCAACAGATACCGTCGTATTTTCTTCTTCCCCAATACCTGGTAACTTATCCAGTGTCAATAACCTGATTAATAAGTTACTCGAATCTGGAGCTGAGGTGGTTCACGGCAAGATTAATAATGTCCACACTTCGGGACACGCTAGTCAAGAACAACAAAAGTTATTACTTCGCTTAATGAAGCCAAAATTCTTTATGCCTGTTCATGGGGAGTACCGCATGCTGTGTGTTCATGGTGAAACCGCCCAAGCTGTTGGTGTACCTGAAAAAAACGTCATCATCCATGATAATGGACAAGTTGCTGCCCTAACCCAAGACTCCTGGCGAGAAGCTGGTAAGGTACCTGCTGATGCTGTCTATGTTGATGGTAAAGGGATCGGTGATATCGGTAATATTGTTCTCCGTGACCGGCATAATCTTTCCGAGGATGGTATCGTTATCGTTGTCGTTACCGTTAACTTTGAAAATAACGAATTAGTTGCAGGTCC
This sequence comes from Aerococcus sp. Group 1, assembly GCF_000193205.1. Classification (NCBI taxonomy): domain Bacteria; kingdom Bacillati; phylum Bacillota; class Bacilli; order Lactobacillales; family Aerococcaceae; genus Aerococcus; species Aerococcus sp. Group 1. Next base: position 1,289,587 of record NC_015278.1, read on the forward strand.
TGACATTGTCTCACGTGGATTTATTTATATGCGTGAATCTGGCGACTTAATTAAAGATGCCCAAAAGGTTGTTCAAACGACGGTTATTGGTCATCTCAACTCAGGAAAGGAAGTCAATGAGAAGATACTCCGTGATAGTATTCAAAATGCTCTCTATCCTTTCCTACACAAACGTACCAAACGTAATCCAATGATTCTACCTGTTATCATGCCGGTTTAAGCCAATGAGCAAGTAAAAAAGGAGCAACTTCAGTGAAAGATTATTCACTGAAGTTGCTCCTTTTCTTTTAGTTTTTATTGAAAGAAAGCGTATAAATGGTTCCAAACATTTTGGTTAAAGACGTTAAATAGCTGGTGGTCACTACTAATACCATAACCCAGTAATAATCCAATTAAAAATAAGAGGACCATCCCTAAAAGGCAAATAAGTAACCACTTAAAAAGGTTTTTAAATCGACTAACTAAAAGCTCCTTATTCATGATCCAACCTCATCTAAGCGGCTTTCAATTTCTTCCTGACTATATTTTTCAAGATCAAGCCGAATAACCTTAGCACCCAAGGCTTGCAATTTTTTGTCAAAATTAGCGTAGCCACGGTCGAGATACTCTAGTTTACTTACTTTAGTAATGCCTTCTGCCACTAAACCAGCAATAATAAGAGCTGCTGCTGCACGTAAATCTGTTGCCACAACTGCTGCCCCCTGTAAGTGGTTAGGGCCATCAATCGTTGCAGTATCACTAGTAATATTAAAAGAAACGTTCATCCGTCTTAATTCTTCTAAGTGCATAAAACGATTTTCAAAAACAGTCTCTTCTAATTTTGAACTTCCATGGGCAATGGCTTGGGCAATGCTGAATTGGGCCTGCATATCTGTTGGAAAACCGGGATAAGGCATGGTTTTTATATTTGTGGCCTTTAATTCATTCGGGCCGATAACCCGTATTCCTTCCATTTCTTCTTCAATTTGAACACCCATTTCCTTTAATTTAGAAATTAAAGGGAGATTGTGTTCTGCTACCGCGTCTTTAACCAGGACATTGCCCCCAGTGACTGCTGCAGCCACCATAAATGTCCCAGCTTCAATACGATCATGGATAACGGCATGCTGGGTACCATGCAAGGATTCCACGCCGCGGATCCGAATAATATCGGTACCAGCACCAGAAATCCTTGCCCCCATACGGTTGAGGAAATTAGCCAAATCAACAATTTCAGGTTCCTTAGCAACATTTTCTAAAATGGTGTCCCCTTTGGCTAAAGTTGCCGCCATCATAATATTTTCAGTTGCTCCTACACTAGGAAAGTCCAGATAAATATCGGTCCCGACTAATTCATCACAACGAGCCTCAATATAACCATTTTCGGTCGTCACCTTAGCTCCCAGGGCCTCAAAGCCCTTAATGTGTAAGTCAATGGGCCGTGAGCCAATAGCACAACCGCCTGGCATGGCCACTTTGACACAACCTAAGCGAGCTAATAAAGGTCCCATAACAACGACACTGGCGCGCATCTTACTGACAAATTCAAAGGGCGCTTCACTTTGGATAACTCCACTAGCATCCACTGTTATCACTCCAGCTGCTTCATCAAAGTCCACTTGAGCATCAAGGTAATCTAAAACCTTATTCATCAAATAGACATCAGAAAATAAAGGGCAATTTTCAATAACACTTTTTCCTTCTTCAGCTAATAATGTTGCAGCCAAAATAGGAAGCACCGTGTTTTTGGCTCCATCGACTTGTACAGTTCCTTCTAAGCGCTGACCGCCTTTAACGACCATCGTTTCCATTTATTTAGACACCATCCATTTTCCTATGCTTTCTAACGAAACTTTTTCCTTAAATTAAAGGGTACCGAATAAGCGGTCACCAGCGTCCCCTAAACCAGGAACAATATAGCCATCTTCATTGAGCTTTTCGTCAAGAGCTGCTGTATAAATTTCCACTTCTGGATGAGCTGCTTGTAAAGCTTCTACACCTTCAGGAGCAGCAACCATACATAAGAACTTAATATCGGCAGGCGAAACATTGCGTTTCATCAAGGCCTCAATCGCTAGAATAGCTGATCCACCTGTTGCTAACATGGGGTCTACAACAAGTACTTGACGTTCTTCAATGTCGCTAGGCATTTTAAAGAAATACTCGTGTGGTTCTAGAGTTTCTTCATCACGATACATGCCAATATGGCCTACTTTAGCGGCTGGTGACAAAGATAGGATTCCGTCAACCATACCTAAGCCAGCCCGAAGAATAGGAACAATGGCCATTTTTTTACCAGTAATCATTTTTTGTGTCGTTTTTGTAATCGGGGTTTCGACTTCAACTTCTTTTAATGGCAAGTCACGTGTCGCTTCATAACCAACAAAAACCGTGATTTCATCAACCAATTCACGAAAGTCCTTACTACCTAAGTTTTTATCGCGTAAAATCGCTAATTTGTGTTGTACTAAGGGGTGGTTAACAATATGTAATCCTTCTTTGTTCATAAGAAACTCCTTCTTTTTAAATCTATTTTCCTACTTTACTCACTGAGCGGATATTTTTGGGTCAATTGCTTAACTTGTTCCTTAACCTTGGCAATGACTTGATCATTATCAAAATGTTTGACGACTTGGACAATCAATTGTGCCAGCAAGCGACAATCATCTGCTGTAAAGCCACGTGTCGTTATCGCTGGTGTCCCAATACGAATGCCACTGCATTGGGTTGGCGGCAAAGTTTCACCCGGAATGGTGTTCTTATTGACCGTGATATGGACTTGACCAAGCTTCTCTTCAACTGCTTTACCAGTTAAGTCAAAGTCACTGACTCTAAAAGCGATTAAGTGGTTATCCGTTCCACCAGACACCACATGAATACCAGCTTTACTAAATTCGCTAGCCATGGTCTGAGCATTGATCACTACGTTTTCCATATAATCTTTAAAATCAGGATTTAAAGCCTCTTGAAAAGCGACCGCCTTAGCAGCAATAACATGGAGTAAGGGACCACCTTGGTTACCAGGAAAAATTCGGCTATTAATTTTTTTAGCGTAGTCAGGATTATTGGTTAGAATAATCGCTCCCCGGGGACCTCTCAGGGTTTTATGGGTAGTTGAAGTCACTACATCAGCATAGTCAACTGGATTTTCATGGATTCCAGCTGCTACCAAACCAGCAAAATGAGCCATATCGACCATTAAAAGGGCCCCGACTTCATCAGCTATTTGACGAAAGGCTTTAAAGTCTAACTTTCTAGAGTAAGCAGAATATCCTGCCACAATCATTTTTGGCTTTGCCTCCAAGGCAGTTTGACGAATAGCGGAATAATTCAGTTGTTCGCTTTTGGGATCGACACCGTAGGAAACAAAATGGTAGCGCCGTCCAGAGAAATTAACTGGAGAACCATGGGTCAAATGACCGCCATCGGTCAGATTCATTCCTAAAACCGTGTCTCCTGCTTTTAGGAGGGCATCATAAACGGCCATATTAGCTCCCGAACCAGAATAAGGCTGGACGTTCACAAAGTCTGCCTTAAATAATTTCTTAGCGCGGTCAATGGCTAATTGTTCAATCTTGTCAACAACCTCACAACCGCCATAGTATCTTTTTCCTGGATAACCTTCTGCATACTTATTAGTTAAAATACTCCCTTGTGCGGCTAAAACATCCTTTGATACCCAGTTTTCGCTAGCTATTAACTCGATACCATTTTCTTGGCGTTGTCTTTCTTGATCAATTAAGGTAAAAACTTCATCCATTTTCTCACTTCTTTTCTTTCAATACAGATCGTATCTGTTGATACTAAGTCGATTTTACCATAGATCGTGATAGATGTTTACGATTCTATCTTTTTACTGGCAGCTTTTAGTAAACGATTACGATAGGCGGTATTAGCCTCTGTATCAGCTAATAATTCAACATAGAGTTTTTTATTTGATCATTATCATCAAAGGCCCGTAAACCCGCAAATAAAAGATGAGTAGCTGTTGCTTCATTAGTCCCTAAACTAAAAGTAGGCAGACCAGCATCTAAGTGACTCAAGACTTCATCGCTAGCGATCACCGCACATTCAGGAGAAAATCCCTGCTTAGAATCAATAAGTTCAAGGAGCTTGGCATGGCTGATGGCAATCACCTCTTGGTGGGGGCTATAGTGGCGATATTTCATCCCTGGTGCCTTGGGATGTTCCTTAGAATCTTCAGCAATTTGCTGGGTGGCATCGATAATTCTTTGATTCGGTAAGGCATTCCGTAAGTCTTTTAAGGTGATCGCACCTGGTCTTAAAATAGCCAATTCTTCTGGATTACTAATATCTAACACCGTCGATTCAACCCCAATATAGGTAGGTTGACTATCTAATACTCCCGCGATTTTACCATCAAAATCATGTAAAACATGGTCAACCGTCGTTGGACTCGGTTTACCTGATAAATTGGCAGATGGTCCCACAATCGGAAAACCTGTTTCTCTAATGACTGCTAAGGTAAAATCGTGGTCGGGCATCCGAATGCCCACTGTCTTTAACCCCCCGGTAACGGTTGGGCCAAAAATTCCAACCTTAGTCGGAACAATCAAGGTCAGGGGCCCCGGCCAGAATTGATCAGTCAGTTTTTTAGCAATTGCAGCTTGAGCTTCATTGGCTATATTGGAATAACGAAACAAATCCTCTTTACGGCAAACATGAACAATCAGGGGATTATCACTAGGACGCCCCTTAGCCTGATAAACAGAAGCAACTGCCCTTTCGTTATTCGCAATCGCTCCTAAACCAAAGACAGTTTCCGTAGGGAAGGCAACCAATTGGCCTTGTTTTAAATATTCTGCTGCCTGAGCAGTCTGTTCAAATGTAAAGCGCTTGGTAATCATTTTATTTATCCTTCTTCCATTGCACATAGATTATTCGATCAATACCATTATAGTCTTTAATCGATTTCACTTCAGCCTTAGGATTTGACTTTTTAAAGAGACTGATAATCTTAGCGGCTTGGTGACTTCCACATTCCATTAATAGTGTACCGTCAGCCTTCATAAAGGACTGGATGCGGCGGGCGAATTGCTTATAGTAATAATAACCATCGTCTTTGGCAAAGAGAGCTAGCTTTGGCTCATACATTAAGACGTCCTCCCCCATTTCACCGATTTCATTTTCACTGATATAGGGCGGATTAGAAATAATCAGATCAAATTTTCGCTGAGCTACTGCATCCAGCATATCGCCCTTGATCCATTCAATAGTGACTTGGTGAAAATAGGCATTTTCCTTAGCAACTGCTAGGGCATCTGAAGAGATGTCAACAGCTGTCAGTTTCAAATCAGGCAATTCTTTAGCTAAGGTCACCGCAATTGCCCCTGAACCTGTCCCTAGATCTAAGACATCGGCTTGCTTTTCTAACTGGCCGCTTTTTCTTAAAGTATGAACACAATCAATCAAACGCTCCGTATCAAAGCGAGGGATCAAAGTAGCTGCATTCACGCGAAAACGATAGCCATAAAACCATGCCTCCCCTAGTAAGTACTGGTAAGGCATATCCTCATTAACGATTTTTTCTAACATTTCCTGGTAGTTTTTCAAAGTCACTGAATCCATTTGCTCTCGCTGCCTACGATACCAAGTCGTTACATCCCAATCCATCATGCCTAATAAAAGGTGATAGGCAATTGCTGGGTCCTTACTGTTTAATTCCAAAAAAGAAGAAGCCCATTGCTGAGCTTCTATAAATCGTAGCTGATTAGATGGTAGTTTCATTGAGTTCCTCTAATTTTTGCGCTTGATCAGCAAGAATCAGGGCATCGATTATTTCATCTAATTCTCCGCCCATAATGCGATCTAATTTTTGTAAAGTTAGGTTAATACGGTGGTCAGTTACCCGGTTTTGTGGGTAATTATAGGTTCGGATTCTCTCAGACCGGTCCCCTGTTCCTACTAAGTTCTTTCTTTTTTCGTCATATTCATCTTGTTCTTGTGATTGATAGTAGTCATAGACCCGTGACCGCAAGATAAGCATCGCTTTTTCCCGGTTTTGTTGTTGGGAACGTTGGTCCTGCATAGCTACTTGAATGCCAGTAGGAATATGGGTCATCCGTACCGCTGAACTGGTCTTGTTAACGTGTTGCCCACCAGCACCGGAAGCGCGATAGATATCGGTTCTAATGTCCTTCTCATCAATTTCAAAGTCTAAATCTTCCAATTCAGGCATAACACCAACCGTAGCTGTTGAGGTATGAACCCGACCTTGGGATTCCGTTTTAGGCACCCGTTGCACCCGGTGAGCACCACTTTCATATTTTAATTTTGAATAGACTTTATCCCCTGAAATTTGAAGAATAATTTCTTTATAGCCCCCTAAGTCATTGGATGAGGCGTCTGCGACTTCAACATGCCAGCCTTGGGACTCTGCATAGCGAGAATACATTTCAAAGAGGTCAGCTGCGAATAATTGGGCTTCATCCCCACCAGCTGCCCCACGGATTTCCATAATAATGTTCTTGTCATCATTAGGATCACTAGGCAACATTAAAACCTTAATTTCTTCTTCTAAATCGTCACGCTCAGCTTTTAATTGATCGAGTTCACTCTTAGCCAGCTCTAACATGTCCTCTTCGGATGTCTCTTTAATCAGCTCTTCAGTATCCTCGATGCCTGAAACAACTTCCTTATAGTGCTTAAAAGTACCTACTTTAGGACGTAGATCAGCTTCTTCCTTAGCTAAGTCTCGGAAGCGTTTATGGTCATTAATCACATCTGGATCACTTAAAAGCTCAGCAAGCTCTTGATAACGAGCGATAAAAGTATCTAATTGCTCTTCTAACATCTAATCAACCTTCCCTTATTGGCATAGCGATGCACGGTGAACTGCGATTTTCCCATCTTCTAATGGGGGGTGGTTATAATGTTTACGACATACTGGATAATAAGATTCATTACCACCAATTTGAATTTGTTCACCAGTATATACCGGTTTGTCATTATGAATTCGTAAGTTCATTGTTGCTTTTTTAGCACAGAACCAACAAATTGTTTTTACTTCTTCTATTTTATCAGCCAAAATTAACAAATAGTGGGAGCCTTCAAAAAGTTCATTTTGAAAATCATTTTTGAGGCCAAATGCCATCACTGGTATGTTTAACTGGTCGACCACTTTAGCCAAATCAAAAATATTCTGCTTACTTAAAAATTGTGCTTCATCAACTAAGACACAGTAGATTTTTTCCTTTTTATTTTCAGATTCAATATAAGAAAAAATATCAGTATCAGGATCGATACTATAGGCCTCACGATCTTCTCCTATACGACTCGAAATAACGCCGATGGTCCCTGACCGGTCATCGATCGCGCTAGTCATTACTTTGACAGGTTTACCTTGCTCTTCATAATTATGGGCAACTTTTAAGATTTCAAAAGATTTTCCACTATTCATTGCCCCGTATCGATAAAATAACTGTGCCATTGATTTTATACCTCACTATTCTCAATTATTTATAATAACTTTAGTCAAGTCAATAGTCAACAAACAGCTAAACTTTAAAAGCTAAAACGTATGGCCACTGAAGCTGTTTTTACTCATAAAAAAACTGGCAGATTCATTCATCCGCCAGTATCCACCTAATGCGCTTTTTGATCGATGGCCAGATCAATCAATCTTTCAGCCAAATGGGGATTATTAACTAATAGAGGGCCGTGAAAATAAGAACCAAAGCTATTCTTATAAATAACCCCTTCTACCTGGTCTTCATCATTATTCCCATAGCCTTCAATCATCCGCCCCAAAGGCTCTACACCAGAAGCGAGATAGGTCCGACCGGCATGGTTCTCGTAGCCTACATAGTCCTCATCAAAACGGTCACAATGCATTTTTGTGGTTCCAACCAGTCGTTCTGGATAGCTCTTAGTATAGAAATCAATGGCTCCAATACCGGGGTACTCTTCCCCATTAGTGGTCTGATAATAATTTCCCAAAAGTTGGTAGCCCCCACAAATTCCTAACAGCACCTTATTGGCTTCGATATAATCAAGCAAGGCAGCTTTTTTATTTTGCAAGTCACGGCTCACTACCGATTGCTCATAGTCTTGTCCGCCGCCAAAGAAGATAAAATCATAGCGGTCACTGTCAAAGATGTCATCAATAGAAATAATCTCTTTTTCTACCTGAAGTCCCTTTTCCTTGGCAAGGTACTGGAGCATAAGCAGATTCCCATTATCGCCATAGGTATTCATTAAATTGCCATAGAGATGGCCAATTCTAAAGATCATGATTTCATCCGCTCCTTCACAAGATGTTGGTCAGCTAATTCTCGTCTAAAATCGAGCATGGCAGTATAGGTGGCTAAGACATAGACTTTTTGGCTGGGGACAGATGCAATCCATTGAAGGGCTCCCTGTGAATTAGAAAGTTCTTCTAAGCGGTCCTCATCAAAACCGGCCACTTGCATCCGAACTTTAAGGTCTTTTACCCGTATGCCCCCTACCGCCGTAGCTTTAATGTTAGGTAATTGGGCGATATTTTCAAACATGGCGTCCCAAATCCAGGAAATATCCTGACCATCAGCAGGATTATCATTGAGGAGAACTAGTAGAGAAAACTCTTCTTGGTCTAACTCCAATAAAGAAACGATTTGGTTAAAACCAACCGGGTTCTTAATGAGATTAATACGGGTGTCCTTGCCATGAATGGTTAAGGCCTCTTGGCGACCAAACATCCGCTTGGCCCCCTGCAAGCCCTCATGAATGGCTGTTTGACTTAGCCCTAAATAACGAGCAATTGAATAAGCCGCTAGGGCATTATATATATTATAAATGCCCGCGACTGGGATGGTAAAGGATTGACCCTCAATAGTAAATGTCGAAGTTTCTGGAGTTAACTTATCCACCTGGTCCACTGAATAAGTTAAGCTTGGCCGGTGAAACTGACAATTAGGGCAGAAATAATCCCCTAAATTACTATAAGTAATCATATGATAGTGAAGGATATGCTCGCAGCGGGGACATAGGACCCCGTCGGTATTATAATGGGCCATCTTATCAGTCGTTTTATCCGAATTACTAAAACCAAAGTAAGCCACATTATGATGAAAGTCCCGTGACGCAAAAATTGGCGCGTCACCATTCATCAAGAGCAAGCTTTTGGGACTCTTATTAGCCCCCTCTAAAATGTAATCGAAGGTCGTATAAATCTCCCCAAAGCGGTCCAACTGATCTCTAAATAGATTAGTTACTAAGATCACTTCCGGTTTAATGTATTCGGTAATGTGGCGAACGCTAGCCTCATCAACCTCAAGAACAGCTATTTTATCCCCCTGTCCTTTGGAATTAGCATTCAAGAAAGTGGATATAATCCCTTGTTCTAGGTTTGAGCCGGTATCATTGGTTAATACTTCATCAAACTTTTGCCGCAAAATATTAACGGTAAGAGCCGTGGTAACTGATTTACCATTGGTTCCGGTAATGATAACTACCCGGTAATTTTTGCCCAGTTCAGCTAAAATAGCCGGATCCAATTTTTTAGCAATTTTCCCTGGCAAACTTGATCCGCCTTTGGTTAATTTCTTGAGTAAAATTTGCACCAAGCGGGCGCTATGCTTGGCAACTTGTGAACGCAATGTCATTAAAAGCTACTCTCCTCTTTTTACTTACATCTTCAAATTCATTTTCCTGTAGCTATCGAGTTAGATCGCTTAGCTAGTAAATTTGCTTAACTTTTTCTTCGTCAATAAAAGGTCTTGACCAGGATCACTAATATTATTTATGGCCTTGGTCGACTAGGGGCTCCTTTAATTCCTGTTCTTTGATCAAATCTTCTTCATAGAGGCCCGAAACTTCCCGATACCATTCAAAGATATAGGTGAAAATCACCTTTAAAACGGCGTAAACCGGAATAATAATGATAATTCCCACCACTCCAAAAAGATCTCCACCAGCAATTAGTAGAAGCATAATGGTAATGGGGTGAATATTCAAATTGCTGCCTAAAATGAGTGGGGAAATAATCCGACTTTCAATGGTTTGTTCAATAGCAAACACGATCAGTACCTTAATGACCATCAAGGGGTCTTGAACTAAACCAACAATTAAAGACGGCAAGATTCCAAAGAAAGATCCCACATAAGGAATAACATTTAAAGCTCCTGCAACAACCGCTAAGATCGTTCCGTAATTTAAGCCGATTATGGCATAACCAATGGCAAACATCACTGCTACCGCGATTGCTACAAAGATTTGCCCTCTGACATAGGCTGAAATTTGCTGGTTCATATCCGCCAATAGCCGCATGGTCTTATTACGAATCTTCACTGGAATAAAGGAAGCAAAATTATCCCTAAATTTCTCACCATCAGCAATCAAATAGAACAAGATAATAGGTGCTGTCACTAAGGCAATAATCACCCGGGTAATCACACCGAAAACAGAACCAATACTGGACAAGGTTGTATTCATGAGCTCGCGCCAATTAAAGTTAAATTGATTTAGATTAAAATTATTTAAGTATTCTGCTAAAGTCTCCTGACTTCTCTCGAACCAGCGACCGAAAATAATATTTTCAATTTCTGTCTGATATTGGGTCCAAATATTTGACCAATTGCCGATTAAATGCTTGGCTTCATCAATTAAATTAGGAATGAATGAAATTAACCATAGAATGATTAAAACCAGTACCAGGAGCACAATGCCAGCTATCCAATAAGAATTCAAGCCCCTTTTCCTTAGAAAATTAATTAGGGGTGAAGACAAGTAGTAAAAGACCCCAGCAAAAATAATGGGTAAAATTATTGTTTGGATAAATTCAATAATTGGGGTAAAAACAAAAGCGATTTGGGTTAATAATAGGATAAATAAAGCGAATAAGATTAAAATGACTAATAGCGATACATAACGATTGTCTAGGACACGACTAACGATATCGGGCATTTTTAGCCAGGAAAAGCCTTGCTTATTTTGTTTTTTATCCTTATTTTTTATTTCTGTATTCTGCTTGTTTTGAGACATATAAACACCTACTTTTCCAAATGATTTTACCATAATTGTTCGCTAAATAAATTAACATAGTGTAAAATTTAATATATCAGAGATTGTAAAGGAGATTATTATGGAAAAGATCTATTTAGCTGGCTATACACGTCAAGACAACCAAGGCATCCATCTACTAAAATGGGATAGTCATCATGAGGAAATTAAAGGACATGAATTAATAATTTCTGAATCAAATCCAACTTACCTGGCTCTTTCTACTGATGGTAAAGAACTCTATACACTCACTGACCAACCGAGCCCTGGAGTCAGCCATTATCGAAAAGAAGGCCAGCATTTCGTTTTTGTTGATCACTGTGCCTTCTTGGAACATAACGGCTGTTACCTAGCTCTAGATGAAGATCGCCAATTATTACTCAATGCCAATTACCATGAAGGGACATTGGCGCTTATAAAAATACAAAGTGATGGTCAATTACAGCTCCAACAAATAATCAGCCGGACTGGCCAAGGGCCTCACCCCAACCAAGAAAGCTCTCACTGCCATTATTTTAACACCAGTCCAGATGGCAAATATTACCTAGCCTGTGACTTAGGGACAGATAGTGTGATCAGCTATCAATTTGACCAAAAGGGCCAATTACAGGAAAAAGCCTCCTACCAATGTCAAGCAGGAACTGGTCCCCGGCATTTAGTTTTCCACCCTAAAGTAGACATTATTTATGTGATTGGTGAGCTTTCACACACCATCGATATTTTGACTTATGATGAGGGTCACTTTTCCTTTGTCGACCGGGTGAATTGTTTACCAGAGACTTATAGCGGTGAAAATAGTAGTGCTGCAATTCGTATCTCCCAAGATGGAAACTTCTTATATGTCTCCAATCGAGGTTACAACAGCCTAGAAGTATTTGAAGTTTCTAAAGAAGGTTCTCAATTAAGTCATATTCAATCCATTCCTTCTGGTGGAGACTTTCCACGTGATTTTAACTTTGACGCTAACCAAAGTCACGTCATTGTAGGACATCAAAAAGAGAAGAAAGTGACCTTCTTTAAACGTGACCACAATACCGGACAATTAAGCCCACTCAATGTCAGCTCTCCCCTCAATGAAATTGTTTGCATCCAATAGGCTTAAGCAAATTAAAAAAGCTAAAAATTACGCCTAGGCCTAGTCAAGACCTCGTATTTTAGCTATACTACAAAAATGCTAGTGAAAGGATGCGTTTATTTTAATGTTAGATATTATCAAAGTTTTCATCATGGGGATTGTCGAAGGAATTACCGAATGGTTGCCAATTAGTAGTACTGGCCACTTAATTTTGGTAGAAGAATTTATTTCCATGGATTTTAGACCGGAATTTTGGAATATTTTTGTATACGTTATCCAATTAGGGGCAATCTTAGCCGTTGTTTGGATCTATTTTGACCGCTTAAATCCTTTTTCAAGTCAAAAAAGTGCTGAAGAGAAAAAGCAGACTTGGGAAACTTGGTTTAAGGTGGTAGTTGGCTGTATTCCCGCAGGTGTTATTGGTCTTTTATTTAACGACTTCGCTGAAAAACACTTCCAAAATTGGGTGGTAGTATCCGCTGCTCTTATTATTTACGGAATTGCCTTCATCGTTGTTGAAAATCGAAATAAAACCCGCCCTGTAACCGTCCATTCAACTCAAGACTTATCTTACAAAAAAGCCTTTCAAATTGGACTCTTTCAGGCACTATCAGTCATTCCTGGGACCTCAAGGTCTGGTTCATCCATCCTAGGAGCAACGATTTTAGGAACCTCCCGTCCTACTGCTGCCGATTTTTCCTTTTTTATGAGTATTCCCATTATGTTCGGAATGACTTTCTTAAAACTAACTAAGGGATTCCTCGACGGATTTCGCTTTTCAACCGAGGAAGGCTTCCTACTAATCTTGGGAATGGTCATCGCCTACATTGTTTCGATTTTAACAATTCGCTTCTTACTACGTTATGTCCAAAAGAATGATTTTAAAGCCTTTGGTTGGTATCGGATTGCTTTAGGAATTATAGTAATTATCTTCTTTGCTATTTTTCAATAATCACTAAAATGGCTAAACGAAAGAGCCTGGGACAAAAGTCCCAGGCTCTTTTTAAAACACGAACTATCTATTCAAAACGTGCTCCAAAAGTCAGCCCTGACGTCCACTTCACGAACTATGTGCGATAGTTTTGCAACTATCTACCATAGTTCGCTCCAGTGGTTCAGGGCTCTTTTGACTTTTGTCACACTCTCTTTTGACTTTACCTAAAGACTATTAGAATTTTAACTCTTTGTAATCATGCTTACTGGTTTCAGCTACATCGGCGCTAGTTAATTCACCCTTGTAGGTGTTTACCCCAGTAAATACTGTATGGTTAGCTTTAGCAGCTTCTTCAATACCTAAATTAGCAATTTGTTGAACATAAGTCATGGTAGCGTTGGTTAATGCTTCTGTAGCTGTCTTTGGTACAGCTCCTGGAATATTTGCAACGGTATAATGAACAATACCATGTTTAGTATATACAGGATCATCATGGTTAGTTGCATGGTCAGAAGTTTCAAAGTTACCACCTTGGTCAATAGCAACGTCGATTAAAACAGAACCTTCTTCCATGGTCTTCACCATATCTTCTGTGACTAAAATTGGTGCCTTACGTCCAGGAATAAGAACGGAGCCAATGACTACATCAGCATCCTTTACTTCATTAGCAATGTTATAAGCATTAGACATTAATGTATTAACGCGACCTTGGAAGAGGTCATCTAATTCACCTAAACGTGATGGATTCAAGTCAAGAATAGTTACATTAGCGCCTAAACCAACAGCCATCCGAGCGGCATTATAACCAACATTACCGCCGCCGATGATAACCACTTTCCCGGCTTGGGTTCCTGGTACACCACCTAAAAGTTTCCCTTTACCACCATTCGTTTTTTCAAGATAGTGAGCACCGACTTGAATAGCAGTCCGTCCAGCCACTTCACTCATTGGGTTAAGTAAAGGCAATTTTCCATTTAACTCCATGGTTTCATAAGCTATACCTGTGGTTTTATTTTCAATTAAAGCATCCACCAAAGGCTCGTTATCCGCTAAGTGCAGATAGGTCATCACAATTAAGTCTTCACGGAGATATTGATATTCAGATTCAAGGGGTTCTTTTACCTTAACCACCATATCAACGTCCCACGCTTCTTTAGCAGAGCTTACGATCTTGGCTCCTACTTCTTCATATTCACTATCTTCATATGAAGAACCTACACCAGCTGAGCTTTCGATAAGCACTTCATGACCAGCTTGGATAAGGTTAAAGGCGTTGGCCGGTGTCATTGCCACCCGATCTTCATGATTCTTGATTTCTTTAGGTACACCAATTCTCATTATACAAAGCCTCCATTCACATATTTGACTTATAACAGTTAGAGGATCAGCTCTGATCCTCCCAATTTCCAACTGACTTCAGTATATCAAACATATGATGTAAATGCTTTCTTTATGCTCAAAGCCTAGAGTAGGCTTTGGCGAAGTTCAGCACCGGATTTTGCAGAAAGATAAGCGGGGGCAATATCAAAGACTGTTTTAGCCCCAAATTGGTCTTCCTTAGCTAAACGGTATGCAGCCCGCGCATAGCAAGTATTCACTGCACCGGTGAACTCAGGGTTGCTGCCTAATTGCAGGGCAAAATTATAAACTGCGTGGTGGTCAGCGCTGGTTTGTCCTTGGCGCACCACTTCGCCCCCATGAGGAATGCCTTGATGGTTTTGATCTAATTCTTCTTGAGAAATAAAATGCACATCGACTTGGTCATAGGGGGCGAAGTAATCAGGCATGGTCTTGATCGCTTTGGCAACTTGGTCTGGATCAGCGCCCTCTTCCAAGACCGCATAGACTTCACGACTATGGGCAGTCGCTTGTTGGTAATCAATAGGGTCACCAGCCTTTGCTGCCTCTAGCATGGCTTGATTAGGCACGGTATATTGAATAGCTGCCTTGACGCCATCTACCCGACGTACTGCATCAGAATGGCCTTGGCTAACCCCTCTGCCCCAAAAAGTATAGGTTTGCCCTTGCGGTAAGATTGTTTCAGCTAATAAGCGGTTAAGTGAGAACAGACCTGGATCCCAACCCGTAGCAATCACAGAGACATGGCTATTTTCTTTAGCAAGTTGATCCATTTGATCGAAGTATTCTGGAATCTTATCGTGGTTATCGTAGGCATCCACGGTATTAAAGTTTTCCGCTAGACGAGGCGCTTGAACAGGAATATCAGATTGAGAACCACCACATAAAATTAGGACATCAATTTTGTCTTTAAAGTCAAGAATGTCATTAATTTGATAGGCCGGGCTCTTTGTATCTAATTGCTCAGGCTGGCGTCTAGTAAAAATTCCTAACAATTCCATATCTTCCGCTGCATTAACTGCAATTTCCACGCCTTTACCTAAATTACCATAGCCAACAATACCAACTTTTATCATTTTTGTTTCCTCCTTTAAATTCTAATAAAACTAATCTTCTTTATTCTTATAATTATAGTCGTTTCTGAGCAAATCTTGGTAGCTTTCTCGTTTGACAGCCAAATAAGATTGCCCATCCTCGACAAAGACCAGGGCTGGACGTCCCAGACGATTATAATTCGAACTCATTGTATAAGTATAAGCCCCTACTCGAGGAATCACCAAGAGGTCCCCGATCCGAGCCTCTGGCAAGGGAGCATCTTGAACCAACTGGTCACCAGTTTCACACAATTTTCCTGCCACGCGATACTCCCCTTCGACCTCATCATTCATCCGATTAGCTAAAGCCGCTTCATATTTGGCTTGATATAGGGCTGGGCGAATATTGTCTGACATCCCACCATCGACAAAGACAAAAGGTTTTCCAGCCAGGGTATGTTTGACACCCCCAACGCTATAAAGAGCTGTCCCGAAATCATTAATTAAGGCCCGTCCCGGCTCAATGCTTACGGTATCGATATGCTCTAAGCCATATTGATTAATTGCTGCTTCAATGACCTGAATGTAGCTTTGTAAAAATTTCTCATAATCAAAAGGACGATCTGCTTGGCTATAGTACACACCAAAACCGCCGCCCAGGTTAATCTCTCTTACCTGGCAGCCGGTTTCTTCTTCCATTTGCCGACAGAATCCCAACATTAAATCGGCTTCTTCAAAGAAGAATCTTTCTTCTAATATTTGTGAGCCGATATGGCAATGGAAGCCGGCAAAGTCGAACCAATCGCTCTTAACCATCTCTTTAACCAAAGCCACCGTATCCTCATCATGGCTACTCATACCAAATTTAGAATCATCGCGGCTGGTTTGGATATATTTATGGGTGCTTGCTTCAATCCCTGGATTAATTCTCAAAAGGACCTTAGCCTGTTTATTAAGGGATTTAACAATTTTTTCTACTTTATAAAAATCAGTCTGGCTATCAATAACAAATGTTCCAATCCCTTGCTCAAGAGCTAGAATGATCTCTGACTCTGTTTTATTATTGCCATGGAAATATATTTTTTCACCTGGAACACCAGCTGCCAAAAGGGTGTAAATTTCCCCACCACTAACGGCATCAAGATAACAGCCCTGTTCATTGATTAGTTGAGCGATATAAAGGTTTAAAAAGGCCTTGGAGGCATAGATAATATGAGTAGTAAACTTTTTAGAATGGAAGCCATTGATAAATGTTTTCGCTTGATCTTTAATCCCCTTTTGATCATAAATATAAAGCGGAGTTCCGTACTCTTCCTTCAGACGAGAAACAGGAATATCGGCAATGTTTAATTCATTATTAACCACTTGCATGTGTTGCGTCAGTTTCATATTTTGCCTCCTAGATATTTTTCATGATACTAACTATTTTACCCTAAAAACTGCTTTTAGTGATCAAATTGTCAGTCTACTCATTAAATTTATTGAAAGATTAGCAATATATAAGCTAAAAGTCAACAAAAAATATATTACGGATAAGAAGCCAATATTAGAAACAATTTTTAACTTTTATTAAAAAGCTATAACTTTTAAACAATAATTATTCAGAACATTCATGTTAGAATAGAGATACGAAAATTAGTATTCCAGTAATCAATAATATTGTAAGGGCTTCCTTTTACTTTATGAGTGGATTATGGTAAAATACTATTTCTATATAAGATATCGGGGAGTGAGTTTTTAATGAAAAAGACACAACTAAGAAAGGCCTTTGTCGAAGAATTAAAGACCTTAGATGGTCAATTTACACGTATGGGCATCGATACTACTAAAGCTATTGAAGAAGCTGTTGATGCGCTTCTCAACCATGATAATGAAGCCGCTGAAAAAGTGATTAAAAATGACGAAAAGATTAATGCATATGAAGTGGCCATTGATAAGGAATGTTTTCGGCTAATTTCCCTACAAAGCCCTATCGGCGATGAATTACGCTTTATTATTTCCATCATCAAGGCCAGTGCTGACCTTGAAAGAATGGGCGACCATGCCGTCTCTATTGCAAAAGGAGCTCTACGGATCGCAGATGAACCCCGTTTAGAAAATATTGAATCTGACCTAGAAATAATGACTGATACAGTCATTGAAATGGCCGAGCTAGCTGTTAACGCCTTTGTTACCCGTAATGACCAACAAGCTAAGGCAGCAGCAGAAATGGACGCCAAAGTTGACCACTACTTTGATAAACTAATCCCACAAGTCGTGTCAGATATGAAGAAGGATAACAGCTTAGTGGTAACTGGTGCTTCATATATTTCCATGATTTCTAATCTAGAACGCATGGGTGACTACGTGACCAACCTCTGCGAACGCATTATCTATTTAGATGAAGGCAAGGTTGTCGACCTTAACGGCTAAATAAGAAAATATAATTTTCACTTTATTAGGTGCTGATGAACATTATGGTTTATCAGCACTTTTTATATATTCTTTTTATTATTGACGCGCATAAGAATTAGTGAAAAACAAAAAAAGCTGTGAAAATCACAGCCTTTGTCTTAGCCACACCGATCTCAATACGGTTTGGTTATTTATCATTGACTTGATAAGCCTCTAATAAGCTATAGGCTTTCTATGAATAACTCCTAATTATTGGGCATAAACCTTTTTAAAAGATTTTTGCTTGATCCCGGGAATGGTTAACATGACCACAAAAGAGAAGATATAAAGACATGATAGGAAGAGCATAACCATGGTCACATTACCATGTTCCATAATGATCCCAATAATCATTGAAGAAAATCCACCTACTGCTCGTCCAACGTTTAAGATTAAATTATTGGCCATACTTTGGACGGACTTGGGGTATAGGTAAGAAACCGTTGCTCCATATCCCGGGAACATCCCATTGACAAAGAATCCCATCATGGCTCCGCCAAATAGCATTCCAAGTGGTGAGGTAATTTGGCTAAACAAGTAGACACCAAACGCTGATGCAAGTAAGAAAGCACCAAACATTAGCCGAGGGCCAAATTGGTCAAATAGTCGGCCAAAGACAACCATCCCTAAGGACATGCCCACAATGGTACTAATCATCCATAATGATGAACCTTGCACACTGAGGCCGGCTTGTTCTTGCATAATGGTTGGCAACCAATTCATCATGCCAAAGTAGCCAGCAATTTGAACCGTACACATTAACATGAGGGCAATGGTTTGGTAACTGGTCCGCAAGTCTTTAAATAAAACAGCAAAATTAATTTTTTCACTTTTATCGAGAGCTGAATCATTTTTTACCGGGTAAAATTCTTTTTCATCTTTAATAGCTACTTGCATGTATAATACAAGGAGTAAAGGAGCGAGACCAAATAAGAACAATCCGCGCCAACCTAGGTGACTCAAGAATAATCCCGCTAGAGCAGCTGAAGTAATCGAGCCGACTTGGCCAGCTACCCCATTTAAAGCAGAAATCCGTCCCATTTTATGAACGGGGACAATTTGAGCCATGATTCCTAAAGCGATTCCGTACTCACCACCGACACCAACACCGGCAATGAAACGTAAGATATAAAGCATAGTGATCGAAGGCGCAAAAGCAATTGCTCCTGAAGCTAAAGAAAAGATAAGCAGGGTTATCTTTAAGATGTTTAGCTTATGGTAACGGTCACCCAGATATCCAAAAATTAATCCACCTAATAACATCCCCAAGTTAGTTATGGTAGCGATAGCTCCCGCTTGAGCACCTGATAGTGAAAACTCACTAATAATGCTTGCCATTGAAAAGGATAGAAACATTACGTTGAGGTCATCGGTACCTGAGGCAATGATACTTGAAATAACAGCTTTTTTCTTATTTTCCATTTTTACACTCCTTAAACAAATACTCACAGGTATTTATTATTTAACTCTTTTGACTGTTAGCAGTCACATTTACTCATTGGAAGACTGGTTCAGTTGACGGTGCCAATCCAAGATATTGTCCATGTCTGCTTGGCTAAAGTCATGTTTTTCTTTAGCGACTTCTAATAAACTATGAAAATTGCTCAGTACGGCTAGAGGAATATCAGCAGCTTGGAAGTTTTTCTTGGCCCGATCCAACTCATAGGTGAAAATCGCAGCAACGCCAATCACTGAACACACTTTAGCAACGGGTTGACAAGCTTCCAAGACGCTACCACCTGTTGAAATGAGGTCATCAATCAATACCACTTGGTCGTCAGCCTTTAGGTGACCTTCAATTTGCGATTGTCTACCATGGTCTTTAGCCTTAGAGCGAACATACACCATAGGCAAGTCTAAAATTTCACTCACCCAAGCAGCATGAGGAATCCCGGCTGTCGCGGTCCCAGCAATACATGTCACATTAGGATAATTTTTTTTGATCAAGTTAGCTAAGGCTTGAGCCACCAACTTACGGGCCTTGGGATAACTCATTAATTGACGATTATCACAGTAAATTGGGCTCTTAATCCCACTGGCCCAGGTAAACCAATCCTCATTACGGATAATCACGGCTTCATGATCTAATAATGCTTCGGCAACTTCGCGTTTAATATTTTGACTCATCTATTTCCCCTCCCAATGTTCTTTCATTTCTTCATAGGCTCTCACTGGATCGTCAGCCTGAATAATCGGACGGCCCACTACAATGTAATCAGCTCCGTTTGCTCGGGCTTCTTCTGGACTAGCAATTCTTTCTTGGTCATCGTGAACATGCTTATTCAAACGAATCCCTGGTGTTAAACTAAGTAATTGCCCTTTGGAAACTTCCTTAATCATTTTACTTTCTTGAACCGAAGAAACTAGGCCATCCACGCCACTGTCTAATGCTAAGCGGGTCAAATGTTCCACCGATTCAGCGACTGTACCAGGAATTTGTAATTGATTATTTAACATTTCTTGGTTCGTTGAAGTCAACTGGGTGATTGCAAGAACTTTTGGTTGATGTTTGCCTTCTTGGACCCCTTTAACCGCAGCTCGCATCATTTCTTTACCACCCATGGCATGGATCGTCACCAGTTCAATCGGTAATTGACTGAGCTGTAACATCGCTAGGTAAACCGTATTAGGAATATCGTGGCATTTCAAATCGAGAAAGACTTCATGTCCCATATCACATAAACGCTCAATGATACTTGGTCCTGACATATAAAATTGCGACATCCCTACCTTGACCCCGATTTGGCGGCCTTCAAATAATTTTAGAAAATCAAAGGTTTCTGCTTCAGTTTTAAAATCCAACGCCACAAATAATGTTTCCATTTTTTCACCTCTTTAACGAAAAAAGACCTAGACAATTCTGTCTAGGCCTTTAAGTCATCATAATTAGCTATAAGTATGCACACTTATAGGTATTCTTATCATCACTTTTCGTGCCTCTCTGGACAGAATTAAAGTATAGAGTCTCGCTCTAAATCACAAGTATTGTAGCAAGGACACTCGCTGATGTCAACACAAAAAGTAAAAATATTTCATATGAGAGCAAAAAGTTAAAATTGCTTGGTTTCGTGCAAGCTTGAATGGCAATAAGGTATATTTGGTTCAAAGTAAGTTAAACAGTGAGATGATTTTGGATAAAATTAGAAGTAAATAGCAACATCTAAAAAAGCGGCCGCTGACGACCGCTAATGCTTACTATTATGGAGGTGAGGGGAGTCGAACCCCTGTCCAGACACCCCGCTAATACAGCTTTTACACTCATAGTTTATTGTTGATTAAGCGCACTAGAGGTCAATAAACAAACCTACTAGCTTGCGTACCTGATTATTCTCTTTCTATTGCTCCAGGCGGAAGCGCAAGACGTATCCCACTTCAATGAGACCTGTAACTAATACATGGGCGATACTAGGCAGATCTTAGCATGCTGCTAGGCAGCGAATGCTAAAGATTGACTTTCGTTTTTGTCAATTAAATTTAAGTTAACGTTTGTGACGGAGACGTAACCTCCGAAATGTAGCTGTACCCCGGTCTGATGCCTGTCGAATCCAAAAACACCCCCAAAGGGATACTTTTCTAATATAACAAACATCTTACCGAAAAGTCAAGATTTACGCTTCATTCAAAACTTCCACTTCATTTTTCTTATAGTTAACTTGATCCCTGTAATTTGTCAAAGGTCTTGCTGAGACTTATTCTTTTCTTCCCGGTCCTTATTCACATCATCAATTTTTTCCTCTAAAGCAAAATGATCGGTTTGATTATAGGCTTCCAAATGGTAAAAACCATCTTGATACCTAACAATAGATACACTAGCATTATCTAAGGGTTCACCTAGAGAAAATTCTGGGATTAATTCATGGATCATATTGCGAATCGTCATGCCATGACTCACAATCAGAATATTTTGATCAGTTTCACGATGGGCGGTAATCACATCGATCAAACCTAATTCAACCCGTAGCCAGAATGTCATAAAATCTTCGGCATCATGGGTGGGATCTAATTCATGGAAAGTATCCATTTCTACCTTCACGCGATCATTTGTAGTTAACAAGTCCTGCTTTTCATTCTCGATATAGTCAGTGACTTTTCCCCAGATCCGTTCAACTTCTAGCCCTTCAAAGCTCCCAAAGAACTGTTCCCGAAAGGCTTTACGTTTATTAATTGGAAGGTTGGAACCAGCATGGTAATTGTATTTTAAAATAATTTCCGCTGTAGCTACAGTCCGTTGCAAATCACTGGTATAGACAGCCGAGAAATTAACATCACGTAAACCAATGGCGCTCCTTTGAGCATCGCGTTTACCCTTCTCTGTTAAAGGCGCATCCGCCCAACCTTGGATCCGATGATAGTGGTTGAGGTAGGTTTGGCCATGACGCATAAAATAAATTGTTACACCTTTACTCATTTCTTTCAACCTCGCATTCATACTGATAAACCTGAAACCATCATAACAAAAAATGCCCATTTTAGCGAAACATATCAAATTATAAAACGTTTACTAAAGCTTTTCTGATATAATTTATTTAGATACAAAAAGATATTTCTATTCTTAAGTCTAGAAAGAGGAAGATTTCCTATGGAACGTGAACAACTCGTTAGAAACCGTCTTCTTCAACTTGAACTTCATTTTAAAAGTATACGCTACTTTGACCGCAGGAAGGATAAACAATTAGAATCGTCACTCCTCTTTAGCGATCAAAGACCTAATGAATTAATCATTATTTACTGCAAAGAAGG
Organism: Aerococcus sp. Group 1; assembly: GCF_000193205.1. Lineage (NCBI taxonomy): Bacteria > Bacillati > Bacillota > Bacilli > Lactobacillales > Aerococcaceae > Aerococcus > Aerococcus sp. Group 1. The sequence goes on from NC_015278.1 coordinate 1,312,142, forward strand.
CTTTCTAACTATAAATTCTGATGATAAAAATTATATTATGGATAATAACAGCTATTGTATTATTAACAACAGAGCCCATTTAAAAGCCCAAGATATCGATGCGGAAGCTTTAGAAAAATGGTATGAATTATCGATCATCAGTCTAGTCGGCCGTAATCAAAGTTTTAAACTATCACATGAAAATATTGCTTGTTGTCAAGACACTCATAAAGAGATTGAAAATTATTTACAATTAATTGACTACGAAGATAAAAAAGGTAAGCTTGCAGAGGACGAAAAAGAAACCATCTTACAAATGCTGATCCAAATGATATTTACTCGAATATATTTCCAGCAAAAAAATTTATTCGCCTTAAAAAGTGAATTTACCAATGAGGAAAAAATTCACTGGCTGAAGAAGTATATTGATAATTATTATACCAAAGATATTAGTCTGGACCATCTCAGTAATTTAATCAGTATGAATAAATACTATATGATTCGTCTATTTTCAGAAGCCTTTTCCGCGTCTCCGATTGATTATTTAATTAAAGTAAGAATAGATAAAACCAAGCAGCTACTGAAGGTCACCAATTTTAGCATCAGTCATGTCGGTAAGTTAGTAGGCTTTGGCTCAGCTTCATACTTCTCAAAAATGTTTAAAAGACTAAACGGCATCTCACCGAGTCAATATCGGAAAGAACATAGCCAAGATAATAAAGAAAACAATTAATCACTCACAGTAGCCAAATAGTTGATTTTCTATATCATGTTTCTTCCGACCTAACGCCCCTTTTAAATAATTAAAAGGACTACGACCTGTAGTAAGTCTCAAAAGTTTGACATCTCGTCTAACTTTTGGGGCACTCTTACAGGTCATAGTCCTTTTTATGAATCCTTGTTCTTTTATAACACAAGAAATAACCTTTTAATATTTTTCTTTCATTGCCCGTTTAATGTCACGCTTCATATCTTTTTCTTTTAAGGCTTGGCGCTTATCGTATTTTTTCTTTCCTTTACCAATGCCGATGAGTAATTTAGCAAAGCCTCTTTTAATATACATCCGTAGTGGGATAATCGCATATCCTTCTTGGCTAACATGCTTAGCTAGGCGATTGATTTCACGCTTCTTTAATAATAATTTTCTTGGCCGCATAGGATCCGGGTTAAAACGGTTGCCTTGTTCAAAGGGACTCACATGCATCCCATAGACCCATACCTGACCATTTTCTACCCGGGCAAAGGAATCCTTTAAGTTTACCTTCCCCTTACGAATCGATTTAATTTCTGTTCCAGTTAAGACAAGACCAGCTTCAATAGTATCTTCAATGATATAATCATGATTCGCTTTGCGATTTGTCGCTACCACATTGTCTTGCTTCTTCTTTGTCACACAGTTTCTCCCCCTTTGTTATCATTTAGCCTTTCGAATAACAAAATTCTTCTTATTTTTCTGCTTCTTATGCTTTTTCTTATGCTTATTCTTTTTAGCTTTTTTAGAATGCTTCTTGTGTCCTTGAATATTATTCCCTTTATGATCGGTTTTCTTAGGCTGTGAATTAGTTTTCTTAGTCTTTTTCTCTGGGTTGATAATCTCAAAATCAATCTGTCTAGAGTCTGTATCTGCCTTGACCAATTTCACCCGCACTGGGTCTCCTATACGATAAATATTCCCCGTATGCTCCCCGACTAAGATCATGTGTTTATCCACATAGTTATAATAATCATCATCCAAGTTAGAGATATGGACCAATCCTTCAACCGTATTAGCGAGTTGAACGAAGATACCGAACTTGGTCACTGAAGAAATAATACCATCAAATTCTTCCCCAACTTTATCAACCATAAATTCAGTTTTCTTAAGGCTCTCGGTTTCTCTTTCAGCATCCACGCTACGCCGCTCTGTTTTGGAAGCTTGGTCGGCAGTAACTTCAATGTTTTGACTGAGCTCATCCTTCTTGGCAGGATTGGGCTTGTGGGTGAGATAATAGCGGATAAGGCGGTGGGCTAAGAGGTCAGGATAACGACGAATTGGTGAAGTAAAATGGGTATAGTCCTTGGCAGCTAGGCCATAGTGACCAATTGGCTGGAGGTCATACTTAGCCTGTTGCATACTCCGTAAAGCCATGACTTGGACAACGGGAGCATAACTTTCACCAGCTGCTTCTTCCAGGGTATTTTGTAAATCTTTAGGACTTACTTTACCGTCTGTTTTCTTCACATGAACCCCTAAGGTTTGAGCAAATTCAATAAAGGTCTTCATCCGCTCATCATCAGGGGATTCGTGGATACGATAAATGAAAGGCAGGTGGCGCTTAGTAAATTCATGAGCCACGGTTTCATTAGCAGCTAGCATAAAAGATTCAATCATCCGTTCAGCTGTTCCACGTTCCCTAACCACAATATCAAGGGGATGGCCTTCTTTATCAACAATGATTTCAGCTTCAGGCGTATCAAAATCAATCGCCCCCCTGTGATGGCGTTTATCGCTTAAAGACTGGTGGAGTGCAGCCATGTCATTAAGCATAGGTAAAAGTTCAGCGTATTTTTCACTTAATTGTTTATCTTTACCCTCTAATAATTTATTAACGTCATCATAAACCATCCGATAGTCCGATTGGATGATGCTTGGCCCAATATGATAATTTATAACCTTGACTGATTTAGGATCAATTTCCATCATGCATGACATGGTTAAACGGTCCTGGTTAGCCTGTAAGGAACAAATCCCGTTGGATAAGCGTTGAGGTAGCATAGGAACCACCCGATCAGTTAAATATACGCTGGTCCCACGTTTCCAGGCTTCCTTATCAATAGCGCTTCCTGCGGTAACATAATAGGAAACATCGGCAATATGAACACCTAACTCCAGATGGCCATTGCCAAGTTTTCTTAAGGAAATCGCATCGTCCAAGTCTTTAGCATCAGCCCCATCGATGGTAATCGTAAGTAAGGAACGATAATCATCACGTTTTTGAGTCTCCCCTGGGTCAATTTGCTCAGGGACTTCCTCCGCTTCATCAAGAACCTCCTCAGGAAATTCATGCGGAATATCAAACATATTTAAGATAGCGAGAATATCGACCCCAGGAGCATCCTTATGACCAATGGTTTGGATGACACGGCCAGTCATTTGTAAGGGCTGGTCGAGGGAAGGATATTCTGCAATTTCTGCGATGACAATTTCACCCTCCACTGGGTGTAGTCCATCACTCAAGACAAAGCAAGTCATCATTTCTTCGCCTTTATTTTGAATCCTTATCCCACCAATATAACCGGATTCGGCTTTTAACTTATCATTATAAGGAACAAATTCACCGGTCACTCGACTCAAAGCTCTTTCTAGTACCTCTGTAATCGTGCCTTCATCTTTTTGTTCTCCCCGGCTACGTTTAGTCAATTGAACCGCCACTTGGTCGCCATTCATTGCGCCGCCAGTTTCACCACGGGGGATAAAAATATCATCATCAAAACCTTCAATGGAAACAAAACCAAAGCCTTTTTGATTTAAAGAAAAACTTCCCTGATAACGTTTGTCTGATTTTTTAGAAACTAAGCCCCCGTTATCAAGAATTTCGATGTCGCCATTTCTCTGTAACTGGGCAACTAATTTTATAAATTCAGGATAGTCATCACTGCTATTGCAATTAAACCTCTGACTCCATTCTTGTATCGTTAAGGGGGTCGCTTCTTTTTTTACTGCAGCGACCAATTGCTGACTGACTTGGTCTATATTCATATATGTTTTACACCACCTGGTTGAGAAATTCGATTAGTGCTTGTTCAAATGCTTGATGGGCTTTGCCAACGGTAATCACATGGCCACTATCTTCAAAATGGGCTAAGGTCACCTGAGCATTAGGCATAGCTTCTTTCAACAGACGACCACTATTATCACCGACAAGTTCATCTTGACCGGCTTCAGCGATGAAATAAGGCTTAGTGATTGTCCCTAGTTGGCTATGCATAGAATTGTTAAAACGATTGATCTTCTCTAGGGAAAGAGATAGGTCCGCTTCAATGTCCTTTAATTCCGCTTCCAGAACCTCTCCACTAAAGCCTTCCTTTTCTTTGACATTTCTAGCCATGGCCATAAAAGCCTTTCCTACATTCGTTTCTTCAATGTTTGTAGTCATAATAGGCGTACAGAAAGAGCCAGCTGCTATAAATTGACTCTCTTCTTCAATAAATAACTTGGTGGCAATAGAACCACCCAAAGACAAACCAAAGACCGCTAGCTTGTCATAGCCTTGGCTTTTGATAAAGGCTAAAGCTTGGCGAGCATCCTCGATCCAATCACTTGGATCTGCTGCTAAAATATCTTCTACGCGTCCAGTGCCATGACCGGTTAAATTATGACAATAGACAGTATAGCCTTCACGATTCAAAGCCCGCCCTGTCATTCTTACATCAGCTGTGGTTCCTGTATAAGCATGAAATAAGAGGACAGCTACTTCATTATCGCCGGTAAAATAAAATGATTCTTGCTTTTGCATAGAGGTCCCTGATCTTTCTAAGATTGACATTTTTCTATAAAAAAAGCTGGGATAAGCCCAGCACTTTCCTAAAACTAGGAAGATAATTTTGCTAACACGACAGCAATTATCATAAAGGCAAATCCTAGAACGCTAATAATGCGATCCATAGCCGCGTCAAAACCGCGGGCCTTTTTTCCATTCATTCCTTGGTCCATTGCACCTGTGATATTGGCACTGGAACTTGTTTTGGCTGGGGAAATAATCACTGCTAATATCAATAAAATACTAATTACAATTATTGAAATAAGTAATATATTTTTCAAAAGTTTCCCTCGTCTCTTCTACTAGGTTTCTTAGCAATAGTAACATAATAATCATAGGGACTCAAGGAAAAAACCATTTCGTCTCAGCAGGACAGCTAGTCATTATTTTTTATGAGGATTTTGAATCATACGAATCTTTTTAATTCCTTTAACGCTTCTAACATCTTCCATAAAGGTATTGACTTTGCTTAAAAGATCATCCCCACTCACATCGACTAAGGTGTAAGCATAATTTCCTCGACTCTTATTGATAATTTTTTCGATGTTAATATCTTCATCTGCTAGGTAACGAGATATCCCAGCCACCATATTAGGAATGTTTTCATTAATAATGGACAGACGTAATGGCGCATTGAAGGTCATTTCCACATTGGGGAAGTTGACAGAATTCTTGATTTCGCCGCTTTCCAGGTAATGATTTACTTCTTGGGCCACCATCAAGGCACACTTTTCTTCAGATTGTTCGGTGCTTGCTCCTAAGTGAGGAGTCATAATAAAGTCCTCCCTACCTGCCAATTCTTCAAAATAGAAATCACTAGCAAAGTATTTCACCATGCCATTTTCTAAGAAGGTAAGCATGGCTTGGGGATCAACTGTTTCTTGACGTGAATAGTTAAGAATAATCGCTCCTGTTTTAACCAGAGAGAGGTTTTCAAAGCCAATTAAATGGTGGGTTTCTTCGGTATAGGGGGTGTGGATGGTGATGTAGTCGGATTGTTGGAAAATATCTTTCACATCATCACAATAAGACACTTTTTGGTTAATTTGCCAAGCATTTTTCACTGAAATATAGTTATCATAGCCAATGACATCCATACCTAGTTCAATTCCCGCATTAGCGACCCGAGCGCCGACATTACCAAGGCCAATAACTCCTAAGGTCTTGCCCATTAGCTCTTGACCACGGAACATCTTCTTTCCGGCTTCAACTTGCTTGTGGACATTTTCCCCATCTAAGCGGTTGATCCAATGTTCTGCTTGAAAGACATTGCGAGAGAGATTAATCATCATAGCAATAACCAGTTCCTTAACCGAGTTGGCGTTGGCCCCCGGTGCATTAAAGACAACAATCCCCTTTTCACTACATTCATCAACAGGAATATTATTTACCCCCACACCTGAGCGCCCGATTGCTTTTAGTTGAGACGAAAAGTTGTAGTTATGAATATCGCTACTGCGTAAAATAAGAGCGTCCGGCTCTTGGTCATTATTAATTAAGTAGCCTTGTTTACGTAAATAATTAAGCCCTGTTTCAGCGATATTGTCTAAAGTGTTAATTTTTTTCATGTTTAACCTCACTTTCAAAATCCTTCATGAATTGGACTAAGGCATCCACACCCGCTTCAGGAAAGGCATTATAGATGCTTGCGCGCATCCCACCTACAGAACGATGACCTTTCAAATTAATAAATCCTTTCTCCTTGGCTACTTGGATAAATTCTTGGTCGATGTCAGCATCTTGGCTGGTAAAAGGAATATTCATGAGTGAGCGATCTGATGGAAGAACCGGGTTAACAAAGATTTCTGATTGATCAATGGCTTGGTAGAGTTTAGCGGCTTTTCTTTGATTGATTTGGTCAATAGCGGCTAAGCCCCTCTGGTTTTTAATCCATTCCAGAACTAAACGCATCACATAAATAGAGAAGGTTGGTGGGGTGTTGTATAAGGAATGCTTGCTGGCATGGGTTTTATAGTCTAAATAAGTCGGAATTACTTGACCATTATCCTCTAATAAATCATCACGGATAATCACTACACTGACACCAGCTGGTCCAACATTCTTTTGCGCCCCCGCATAAATCAAAGCAAATTGAGAAACATCCACGGGATGGCTAAGGAAGTCCGATGACATATCAGCGACTAAGTTTGAGCTTTTGGCATCAGGATAATTTCGGAATTGGGTTCCCTCAATGGTATTGTTACTGGTGATATGAATGTAATCATAGTCACTGGAATTAAAATCGGTTAAGACGGGTAATTTTTGGTATTGATCGTCTTTAGAAGAGGCTAGAATAGTAGCCTTACCGGTTAATTTTTTAGCTTCTTTATAGGCTTTCTCACCCCAACTACCACCAATAAGGTAAGCCGCTTTACCGTTTTTTAATAAGTTTAATGGAAGTGCTGAAAATTGCAAGGTTGCACCACCTTGCATAAATAACACTTGATAATTGGAAGGGACAGCTAATAATTCGCGAATTAAAGCTTCTGCTCCTTCAATGATCTCCTGAAAAGAGTCTGATCGATGACTCATTTCCAAAACGGATAAGCCTTGACCATGATAATCAACTAAGTTCTCCTGAACATTTTCCAATACTTCTAAGGGTAAAGTTGCCGGTCCGGCAGAGAAATTCCACAAACGAGTCATTTTCAACACGCCTTCCTATATAAACTCTATGAGGGTTTCAAGATTTTTCTTACCAATAAGTATAGCAAAGACCAAGAAAAAAGCCTATTTAATATTTAAAGGAAAAATAAAAACCAGCCTACTTTTCGAGACTAGTTTTTCCTAGACGATAAAAATAATAAAAAGCCCCCTCAACCAGAACCACCACCAAAATAAAGCAAGCCAAAAAGAATGTCTCTGGCAAGATTTCAATCACTGGGTCAAGCTTGGGATCAAAGAGCCAAGCATCATTATTGAATAAAACTTGATGGAATAGAACAAAAACCTGGTCAAAAAATATAAGGAAGAGCGGTATTAATAAAAGAGGTAAGACCATTAACCCCTTCATGGGCCGATATAAATAAAAATAGCCTTTCACATTCTTTAATTTTTTCAAAAAAAGAGCCGAAAGCAAGCCACTCGCAAACAATATCAGGTATAAAAGTTGAAATAAACGCTTTACTTCATAAAAATGAAAAGATCCCTGGTCGCTCATAGGAAAGTGAATTAAAGATAAGCTCTCAATCCAAGGAAAATTGAGGTAAGCAATAATACGATGGTAGTCCTGGAAAATCTCCAACCATGATAAATCAGCGACTTGATTGACCTCTTCAAGATATGCACTCAGATAATAAAGTGGGGTAAACCAAATCGTGAAGGTAATCGCTCCACACAATATAAAAATCACCAGGCTGCTAAGTCCTAAGTAAAATCGGATATTTCTTGCCATAATTTTCCTAATTCCTCATAATCTTTAACGATATAATCTGGCTTAGCAGAAAAATCTTCTAAGTCTTCTTTATGATGGACACCGGTCTCAATTAATATCGCCGGCATATCTATACGATTTGCCGCTAAGATATCAGTGGTTAAGTTATCACCCAGCATGGCCACTTCTTCGGCTTGAAGACCTAGCTTAGCTAAGGCACCGGACATAATCATTTTTTCTGGTTTGCCACAAACCATCGGACGAGTCCGACTTACCTCACTGATCATACGACCTAGTGAGCCAGCACCGGGCACAAACCCTCGTTCATCTGGAAATTGTATATCCGGGTTAGTTAAGTAAAAATCCGCCCCTCTTTGGACTGCAATAGCTGCTTGAGCGAGCTGGTCATAAAAAACATTTTGATTCAAGCCTACGACAACTAGATCAATCTGCTGATCAATATTTGTTCTTAGTTCAAAGCCTAAGTCACTGACACTCTTTTTAAGAATTTCACTACCAATAATATAAGCGGCCTGTTGGTGATCAACCTGGTGGTAAGCGTCTTTCAGAGCATAAACTAAGGCATCTACACTACTATAAACTCTTTCTGGATCAACCAAGATATGATGTTCCTTTTCTAGGAAAGCTTGGACTTCTTGGTGGGACCTCATGGAATTATTGGTTAAAAATAAAAAGGGCGTTTGACTATTAATGAGTTTTTCAATAAATGCTTTAGCTCCCTTAATGGGACTTTTCCCACGATAAACCGTTCCATCCAAATCAATCAATAAGCCTTTTATCTTCTTAGCTTTTCTCATCACTTTTTCCTTATTTTAAACGTTTTTTAGCAGTTACTTTAACAGCATTGGCTTTACGACTGGAATTTTTCTTTTTCACCGAGAAGCGTTTACCCACTGTCTTCGTTTGTTTTTTAGAAGCTTTTTTATGATTATTTCCTTGGTTATTATGACGACTATTCCTTCTCTTCTTGCGCTTAGAATTTTGATTATTCCGTTTACTCTTCAATTGGCGGTTACGTTCATTGATTTCTTCTTCACTACGCAGATGCTTTAAAACAAAATAATCGCAACCAAAACTACAATATTCATACAAATAATCATCTAAAAAGAAATTTGTTGGTCAATACTGGTGTGGGGTAATTTATCTTCATAAAAACCCTTCAAACGCAATTGTTGAAAACTCCAATCGCCCACCACATAGTCATAGGAATCCAAAATATCCATATAGCGGTTAGCTAACTCCTGCTTATCGATGCCCGCTTCAGCATCCTTAACCACTTGAAAAGCTTGACCATTGATTAAATAGCGATCATCAGCCTGTTGGATGACATCAGCAAAAATATAATTGTCGCTCTTACGTTGTTCTATCCAAGCTTGGCGGTCTTCTGTTTGAGACATTTAATCCCTCCTTGTTCCCTGGAATCATTAATTTCTATCTTAGCACACTTTATTTAACACGAAAAGCCTCTTAGTTTTCAAGAAGGATGTCCCCATTAGAGTAAAAATAAAAAGGTGGGAGCGACCCACCTTATTAATTAAAAACGTTTTTAAATTTACTTATTGGATTATTTGCTTAAGTTGTAGAATGCATGGATTCCTTGGTATTCAGCAGTTTCACCAAGTTGGTCTTCGATACGTAGTAATTGGTTATATTTAGCCATCCGGTCTGTACGTGATAAGGAACCGGTCTTAATTTGACCAGCGTTGGTTGCTACAGCAATGTCAGCGATGGTTGCATCTTCAGTTTCACCAGAACGGTGGGAAACAACGGCGGTGTAGTTAGCACGTTTAGCCATTTCGATGGCGTTGAAGGTTTCAGTTAAGGTACCAATTTGGTTAACCTTAATTAAGATTGAGTTTGCAATGCCTTCTTCAATACCACGTTTCAAGTAGTCGGTGTTAGTTACATAGAGGTCATCACCAACTAATTGAACTTTATCACCGATACGTTCGGTTAATAATTTGAAACCTTCCCAGTCATTTTCGTCCATACCATCTTCAACAGAGATGATTGGGTATTTGTTAACTAGTTCTTCGATGTATTCAACTTGTTCAGCAGCAGAACGAACAGCAGCGCCTTCACCTTCAAATTTAGTGTAGTCATATTTTCCATCAATGTAGAATTCAGAAGAAGCACAGTCTAAAGCGATAAATATATCTTCACCTGGTTTACGTCCAGCAGCTTCAATGGCTTCAATAATGGTTTGTAAAGCGTCTTCAGTACCGTCAAAACGAGGAGCAAAACCACCTTCGTCACCAACGGAAGTTTCTAAACCGCGGCCTTTAAGGATACCTTTCAAAGCGTGGAAGGTTTCAGCACCCCAACGTAGAGCTTCTCTAAATGAAGGAGCCCCTGCAGGCACAATCATAAATTCTTGGAAGGCAATTGGTGCGTCTGAGTGAGAACCACCGTTAACAATATTCATCATTGGAGTAGGTAAAACATGGGCATTGAATCCACCTAAGTAGTTATACAATGGCACATCTAATTCATCAGCAGCAGCATGAGCAGCAGCAAGAGAAACACCTAAGATAGCATTAGCCCCTAATTTACCTTTGTTCTTGGTACCGTCTAAAGCGATCATTGCTTCATCAATACCTACTTGGTCAGTAACTTCCATACCAACAATAGCTTCAGCAATCACTGTATTAACATTTTCAACAGCTTTTAGGACACCCTTACCTTCATAACGATCTTTGTCGCCATCACGAAGTTCAACCGCTTCATGTTCACCAGTAGAAGCACCAGAAGGTACTAAACCACGGCCGAATGCGCCTAATTCAGTATATAATTCTACTTCAACGGTTGGGTTACCACGGGAGTCCAAAATTTCACGGGCATGGATGTTAGTAATTAATGACATAGATTTTATCTCCTTTTATCTAAATTAATTTTATAATCTATTTGATGAATTATTCTGCAGCATTAACTAAAGCAAGAAAATCGTCAACTTGAAGACTAGCTCCCCCTACTAGGGCACCATCAATATTTTCTTGGGCTAAGATATCTTTAACATTAGCAGGTTTCACTGAACCACCGTAGAGGACACGAACAGCGTCACTAGCTTCTTGACCAGCTACTTCAAAGACAACGTCACGAATGTGGCTACAAATTTCTTCAGCGTCTTCTGGAGAGGCGGTTTTACCGGTACCAATTGCCCAGATAGGTTCATAAGCAATGACACTTTTAGCAATTTCTTCTTGGCTAAGTTCTTTTAAGGCTGCCTTGATTTGTCCAGTGATCCATTCTTTGGCAATACCTTCTTCACGTTGCTCTAAGGTTTCACCACAACAAATAATTGGTGTCATACCATTATCGAAGATTGCTTTAGCTTTCTTAGCAACATCTTCATCGCTTTCGTTAAATAATTCCCGACGTTCAGAGTGGCCGATAACCACGTAGCTCGCTCCTAGATCTGCTAAAGCTAAAGGTGAAATTTCTCCAGTGAAAGCCCCACTATTTTCATAGTAGCAGTTTTGAGCACCAACTTTAATGTTAGTGTCTTGACTTTCAGAGAGTAAGCTTTGAACGTATAGAGCTGGTGGGCAAACCAAAACTTCAGCCTTTTCCTTACCACTTAATTTAGCTTTCAAGTCTTCAATAAAATCTGTTGCTTCACTAGCGGTTTTATTTAATTTCCAGTTTCCGGCAATTAAAACTTGTCTCACTTTGTTCATCCTTCCTTATTTTTCACTTAACGCTTCAACACCTGGTAGAGGATTACCTTCTAAGAATTGTAAAGAAGCTCCCCCACCGGTAGAAATGTGTGAGAATTTTTCTGCAAAGCCTGAATTCTTAGCAGCAGATGCAGAATCTCCACCACCAACAATAGTAATGGCATCGTCAAGGTCAGCAACCGCTTTACATACGGCATTGGTACCAACGGCAAATTTTTCCATTTCAAAGACACCCATAGGGCCATTCCATACGACCGTCTTGGCATCTTCTAATTGTTTAGCGAATAATTCATTGGTCTTAGGACCGGAATCCAATCCTTCCCAACCTTCAGGAATGGCATCAGCAGCCACTACTTGCGTATTAGCGTCATTTGAAAAGTCATCGGCAACGACAACATCTACTGGCAGGTAAAGTTTGTCACCAGCTTTTTCCATAATTTCTTTAGCTAATGAAACACGGTCTTCTTCTAACAAGGAGTTCCCCACTTCATAACCCTTTGCTTTTAAGAAGGTATAAGCCATACCCCCACCAATAAGCACTTTGTCGGCCTTATTAAGTAAGGATTCGATCACGGCAATTTTATCGGAAACTTTAGCCCCACCTAAGATAGCAACAAAAGGTCGCTTAGGATTATTGACTGCATCCCCTAAGAAGTTTAATTCCTTTTCCATCAAGAAGCCAGCTACCGCATGGTCAACATTAGCAGAAATACCAACATTAGATGCATGGGCACGGTGAGCGGTCCCAAAGGCATCGTTAACAAAAATACCGTCGCCTAATGAAGCCCAGTATTTACCTAATTCAGGATCGTTACCGGATTCTTTCTTGCCATCAACATCTTCAAAACGGGTATTTTCAAAGAGTAAAACTTCCCCGTCATTTAATTGGTCAATGGCTTCTTCTAACTCTTGTCCCCGAGTCGCAGGAACAAAGACTACTTTTTGCCCTAAGAGTTCTTCTAAGTGTTTGGCTACGGGAGCAAGGGACTTGTCTTTTTTATCTTCTTCACTTTTGACTTTGCCTAAGTGGGAAAATAAAATCAATTTCCCGCCTTGCTCAATGACATACTTAATCGTTGGTAGGGCTTGGACCATACGATTATCATCGGTAATTTCTCCATCCTTCATAGGGACATTGAAGTCAACCCGCATTAAAATCTTTTTACCTTGGACATTAACATCTTTTACAGTTTCTTTTGCCATATTCATTTCTCCTTTTTCTATCACTTAGAAAAAAGGCAGGGAGCGTCTGACTCCCCGCCTTTACATGGATAGACGCTTTTATTAAACGTTAGCGTTTATTATAACTTAGCGAAGTATTCTAAGGTACGAACTAATTGTGAAGTATATGACATTTCGTTGTCATACCATGCAGCAGTCTTCACTAATTGCTTACCGTCAACGTCCATAACTTTAGTTAGGGTTGCATCGAATAAGGAACCATAAGTCATACCTACAATATCTGAAGAAACGATTTCGTCTTCGTTGTAACCGAAGGATTCGTTAGCAGCAGCCTTCATAGCAGCGTTAACTTCTTCAACAGTTACATTCTTTTCAAGAACAGTGAAGAATTCTGTAATTGAACCTGCTTTAACAGGAACACGTTGTGCAGAACCATCTAATTTGCCATTTAATTCTGGTAACACTTGGCCAACAGCTTTTGCAGCACCGGTAGTGTTAGGAATAATGTTTTCTGCAGCAGCACGTGCACGACGGAAGTCCCCTTTACGGTGTGGAGCATCCAAGGTGTTTTGGTCACCTGTGTAAGCATGGATAGTAGACATTAAACCTTCAACAATACCAAAGTTCTTGTTAATAGCATCTGCTAAAGGTGCTAAACAGTTAGTGGTACATGAAGCACCAGAAATAACAGTTTCATCCCCTGTTAAGATTTCGTGGTTGGTGTTGTAAACGATAGTTGGAATATCTGCTCCACCTGGTGCAGTAATAACAACTTTCTTAGCTCCACCTTTTAAGTGTAGTTCAGCTTTTTCTTTTGATGCAAAGAAACCAGTAGCTTCAAGAACAACTTCTACACCTAAGTCACCCCAAGGAATTTCAGCTGGGTCTGGATGAGACATAACTTTAACTTCTTTACCGTTTACTTTGAAGGCGTCATCTAAAACCTCAATTTCACCATTGAAACGACCATGAGTGGTGTCATATTTCAATAAGTGAGCTAACATTTTTGAGTCAGTTAAATCATTGATTGCAACTACTTCTAAACCTTCAACATCTTGGATACGACGGAAAGCTAAACGTCCGATACGTCCAAAACCATTAATACCTACTTTTACCATATTAATAATTTTCCTCCTTCGGAAATAAAAATATTTTTAATGAGTTTCCTCATTTAAAACCTGATTACTTACCCCTAAATCTGTCACTAAGACAAAATTAAAGGGTGCGAGTTTTGCAAAAGCTTGAATGGCTTTTGCTTTAGCACGTCCGCCAGCAATTAGAATGGGATATTGAATATCCTTTATCTGATCTAATTGTAAACCAATACGGGGCATTTGATAAACTATTTCACCCTCTTTGGTGTAAAAACACCCGAATGCTTCACCAATAGCTCCTTTAGCAAGGATTTTATCAATCAATTCTGCTGAAAAACCCCGTCTTTGGGCCATGATTCTAGCATCACCAACACTAAATAATAAAGCATCAGTCCGCTTTAAAATATTTAATGTTGCTTGAATGGAGGGCTCTTTTACCAATAAATCTCTCGTTTCTTCAGTAAGAACATCAGGAACATAGAGAGAATTAGTGGTCCCGTTTAAGCGGTGTGCGAGTTGGTCACTAATTGTATTTGCCTGAATCGCCACCGAATCGCCCATGCCACCACGGGCAGGAACAATCGTAAAATGCCGATTCTTAGTTAAGACTTTACGGTTTAAGCTTTTAGCAACCTCGAGTATTGTCGAGCCGCCTGAAACAGCCACCGTAATGTATCCTTCTGGCAAAGTATTGGCTAAATAGTTAGATAGGAAAACCCCTATTTGCGCCAAGGTACTGTTTTCTTCATCAAGATTACTCTCAATAATATGTACCTCATCGATACCTAGTTGCTTTTCTAAGCGTTGTTCCTTAGCAAATAAACTAGAATCTTCATGGAGCATTTCACGAGCGAAAGCTAAAGCTTCCTCACCCTTAGCGGTGATAACCATTCCATTTCTAGTGGAATCTAGTAACCCTTCTTTTTTAAGGATATTCGTTTCACGCCGGAGTGGTCGCTCAGTCATGTCTAACTTCTTTGCCAAAATTTGACGACCAATAGGTTGAAAGCGTAAGACCATTTGTAAAATTTGCATCCTTTTTTTAAAGAGGTCTTCCAATTCAGGAACCACTTTAAGGATTCTACTGTAAACGGCTTTCATGACATTCAACTTTCTATTGCATGGACTTTTATTGTCCGTCATGCCTTTTTTTGACCAACATAGTGCAAAAAAATTTGAGCAGTTCTATCTGCTATTCATTTTTCTACATTAGTAGTATAACAAGAATATCATGCAGCCGCAAGCATTTTGCAGTGAAAACCCAAATTTTATAAAAACCGAGTGTACTTACTTAAGCTACACTCGGTAATCATTCTGTATATGTCTTGTAAGGCTTTAAGATACTATTCTTGACCTTTTAGTCCTTGGTTAGAAGCCATGATTTCATCAATGATGCCATAGTCTTTAGCTTCTTTGGCAGTCATCCAGTAATCACGGTCCATATCTTTTTCTACTTTGTCGATATCTTGACCAGAACGTTCAGCAATAATTTCTTTTAAGGTTTGCTTGGTTTGCAAGATATGACGAGCTGAGATTTCAATTTCAGTGGCTTGACCTTGAACACCACCTAAAGGTTGGTGAATAAGCACTTCAGAATGCGGTAAGGCATAACGTTTCCCTTTTGTGCCGCCAATTAATAGGATTGAGCCCATAGAAGCTGCTAAACCAGTGACTATAGTGACAACATCGGCATTAACAAATTGCATAGTGTCATAAATTGCCATCCCGGCAGTTACTGATCCCCCTGGACTATTAATGTAAATATAGATATCTTTATCGTTATCTTGAGCATCTAAAAAAAGTAATTGGGCAATAACACTGTTTGCCATATCATCATTAACTTCTCCACTGAGCATAATAATACGGTCTTTCAGTAAGCGTGAATAAATATCATAAGCGCGTTCGCCACGAGGTGATTGTTCAATCACTGTAGGTACTAAATTCATTTAATTTCCTCCTTTTTCAACTTCCTAACCATTATAACCTTAATAGTCAATATAGGTCAATAGATAAACTTATTAGCCTACAAGTAACTATTAAAAGTAAACTAGCTATTAATGCCTTTACAAACAGGACTAATCGATCTTTTTTATACTTTACCTGATTTTTCCGCTTAGTTTATTTTAATTATAGTAAGGAATCATTAACAGTTACACTACTAGGATTTTTTCAAGAAATGTCTTAACAAAAGTAGGTTATATGTGCTATAATATATTCATTGCTTGCACCCATAGTGTAATGGATATCACGTAAGATTCCGGTTCTTGAGATGGGGGTTCGATTCCCTCTGGGTGCGTAATTAGTTCCTAGGACTTTCAAATAGTTTTTAGAAAAAGTTGATTTAACAGCATTTACAACTTAATTATGAATAATAGTTAACCTCTAATTTTACTCCTCATGGGGCAAAATCTTACATCTCCTATCGCTGAGATAGTAAATCCAAATTAGTATTATTTAGTAATTGCCCTATGTGGGCTTTTTTTGATTTTTTTATCCCAAAATTATTAAGAAAAGACCTATCCACTAACTAAGGTAATCCTTAGCTAGGGACAGGTCTTTTTGGTTCTATAATATTTGGTGTTGATGGGAGCCAACGGCTCTTCATTGGCACCATTTTTTGATACACAAAAAGCCATGGAAGGCCTATACTGAAAATACAATCCAAAACACAGAAAGGCGGATTCCATGACTCAATCTAATTGTATACAAAATCTCTTTAATATAAAAGATGAAAATATTGAAATTGAAGATAGAGTAGTGGAGGAAAAGAAAAATAATATCATTCATAAGGTTATTTTTGGAACCTTAACTAACCATCCTTCTCACTGTTCCCATTGCGGACATATCAACGAATCACAAGCTGATATCGTTAAAAATGGATTTTATTCAAGCGATATCTTACTAACGACCATTAATGGAGGTCAACCCGTTACTTTGCGTCTTAAAAAGCAACATTTTTTTGTAAGCACTGCCAAAGGACTTTTAATACTGAAACGCCCATAGTGGCAGCTAATTGCTATATTTCTAAAGCGCTAAAAACTGCGATTACTTTTGCTCTTAGTGAAACGATAGCGATGACTCTTATCGGTAAACAACACAATGTTTCTGTATCGACGGTGATTCGTCTTCTAGAAGAAAGAGGGAAAGCATTACTACCTAAATTTAATTATTTGCCCCAGTGCCTTTCTTTTGATGAATTTAAATCAGTGAAAAATGTTAGTGGCGCGATGAGCTTTATTTTTATTGATCCCCTAAACCATCGGTTAATTGATATTGTTGAAAATCGACAAAAGAACGAATTAATCCACTACTTTATGCGTTTTTCTTACAAAAGTCGACAAGCTGTCAAAATAGTTACGATTGATATGTATAGCCCTTATATTGAAGTTATCCGCGCTTGTTTCCCTAATGCAAAGATACTATTTGATCGTTTTCACGTTATTCAACATCTTAATCTGGCAATCAACTCCGTACGTATTCAACTGATGAATCATATTCGCTATCAATCACCACGTGATTATCGCAAATTAAAACAGTTATGGAAGTTACCTTTAAAAAATGAATGGGAACTTGACTATAAAAACTTATATACACATCGACTTTTTGACGGTCTCGTTTCAGAACAGATGATTGTCGATTACCTCATCAATTTATCTCCCGAATTGTCACGTACCTATACCTATGTTAATCGCCTAAAATACAGTATTTATACCCATGACATTCAGTCATTTAAAGACTTACTCATTGAAGTCAAGAAGTACACTTTTCCACGTAGAGTACGAACCATTTTTTCAAACCTTAGAAAGATATCAAGAAGGTATTTGTGAAGCTTTAACGTATACTTTATCTAACGGTCCAATAGAAGGAATGAACAATAAAACGAAACTGATCAAGCGCACAGGTTATGGCTACCATCGTTTTGATCATTTAAGAATACGTATAATAATGGCTTCTCGCTTGGTATGTAATGATTTCCAACCTCGTCCACTCACTTTTTCAGAAGCAGCATAATCTTTGTTGTAATTATTCATTATTTATAATATTGCTTTCTCACTCTCTGTCTTCGCCTACGGCGAAAAAATAAGAAACAAGAGGCCTTTTAATCGTACCCTTTTTCACCTATCAGAAGCTATTAAAAAATGCCATACCATTTCTGATATGACATTAATTATAAAAATTCCTATCAACACTATTTGACAGAGAACCGTCTTTTTTAGTTATTTTTGGCTTTCCCAAATTGGAATACTTGAGCCATTACTTTTTTCATCGATAATTTTAGCGACTTCAGGGGTTTGGTAGTACTTCACAATCTTCTTATAAGTTTCATTATCCTTATTCTTTTCATCAACGGCAATGACATTCCAATAAGGCTTAGAACTATCGGTCGCCTTTTCTAAATAAATGGAATCTTTGGTTGGCACAAAGCCTGCGTCAGCGGCCATATCGTTATTGATGCAAGAAATCGTCACGTCGTTTAAAGCACTAGCTGTTTGGTTGGAATCTAGGGTAATGAATTCCAAATTCTTTGGATTTTCAGTGATATCTTCAACCGTTGGCATGAGCCCTTTATCTGGGTTTAATTTGATTAACCCTGCTTCTTGAAGGAGTAAGAGTGCCCGACTTTCATTTGAGACATCATTAGGTACAGCTACCTTGTCGCCCTCTTTAACTTGATCAATCTTTTCAATCTTATTGGAGAAGACTCCCATGGGGTTAAGGGTGGTATAACCGATCGTGGTGTTGTGATAGCCAGATTCTTCATTCATATTATCCATATAAATTTCGGTTAAGGCACTATGCATATCGATTTCATGGTGCTCCAAGGCTTCAATTGGCATCCGGTAATCAGTAAATTTGACCAATTCGATGTCAATGCCTTCTTTTTCCTTCAATTCATCCTTTAAGTAGTCCCATTCGTCATTTTTCTCACCAACTACCCCTACTTTTACCGTTTTATCACTATCAGTATTGCCTGATTGACAAGCCACTAGGGTAAAAGCAGCTAATAGGGCCATTAGGCGTAAAATCCATTTCTTCATTGCAATTCCTCCTACTATTTTACTCATAATGAGCTGACCCTTATATTCTACTAATTAAAGCTTGATATGACAATGTTCCTGCCCTTAGTAAAAAGTATTCATCACTGATCTATAGTGACTATCATAAAGCTATAAAAAAAGCTGCACATTCCGTGCAGCGACTTAAAGATTCTTAAATATAACTGAGTTGAGTTGTGTAAAAAAGTTATTAAGAAGGTAAGAATCTTCAATAGATAAAAGTATATCATAGATGAAAACTAGCGCCAACCAGTCTTTTAGTAAATTAATCATTTCATAAAAAAGTCCCTGTGCAAAACTATGGTGACCCCAATAAGTTGGACTTTATATATAGTGAGTTGGCCTTTGGCCAGCTCTTTTTTGTTGCTTACAGTTCTTGCTTATTTCTTGCCGACACATTTACTCAGAAATTTAAACTTGTCAAGAGGAAGAGCGTAGCGGCTCTTGATAAGTTTAAAGTTTATGTGTAATCATTAAGCGGCGAAAGAAGCGTGATGAAGACGAAATTCTATAGGACTCCTAAAATCTAATTTTCTTTGATTCTTTCACCATTGTAATAGATTATAAAATCTTCAATCGCTTGTGCTAATTCTTCAAAGGAATGATAAGTCCGACCATAGTAGACTTCTTGTTTTAGTAGACTAAAGAAATTCTCCATTGGCGAATTATCTAAGCAATTTCCTTTACGAGACATACTTTGAAAAATTCGGTGATCCTT
Organism: Aerococcus sp. Group 1; assembly: GCF_000193205.1. Lineage (NCBI taxonomy): Bacteria > Bacillati > Bacillota > Bacilli > Lactobacillales > Aerococcaceae > Aerococcus > Aerococcus sp. Group 1. The sequence goes on from NC_015278.1 coordinate 1,331,763, forward strand.
CAAGAGCCGGGTGTAACTTTTCATTTGATAGGCCCAGCCCTGATCAGAATGAAAGGTTCTTCTGTATGGACATAATTTACTTGCTTCAATGGCAGCTTGTAGCCCCTCCAACATGCTTTGTCCATTAGGCTGATGTGTTATCTTAAAAGAATAATTTCTCGATTAAATAGATCCATGTAAGGATCTAAATAGAGTTTTCCAGTTTGATAATTCCCAGAATCATCGGCATAGTAGTATTTAAATTCTGTTGTGTCTGTTGTTATTTTTTGATAAGGAATGGTCGAATCAAACCGCCGGTTGATACGATTTGGCGCTATCTCTCCAATCGTTCCTTTGTAGGAATTATATTTTCTTGTCTTTCTAGTATAGCTAGTGACCTGTATCCCCATAATTTTCATTAGGCGTTGAACTTTGTTTTTACTGACCTTATAACCACGGGAAAGCAGTTCAGCTCGCATTCTTCGATAACCATAATCCTTATGGGTTTCTCTGATGTCTTTCATTTCCTCTTTTAAATCGGCATCCTTATCAATTTCCTCATCTTTATTTTTCCAATAAAAGTAGGTCGATTTAGGAAACTTTAAAACGCTAAGAATATCTTTTAAAGCATATTTTTCATCATGGAGACGTGTGATTTCGGTCACTATTTCTTCTTTTCTCGCTTGACTCTTTGAGCCACACGTCTCCTCAATCCTTTTAAAAATTTGTTCTCAATTTCTAAATCCGTAATCCGTTGTTCAAGTTCCTTTATTTTTGCTTCACTTAACTGATTGGTTTCGCTGCTATCCTTTATTTGATTGATTTGTGATTTCTTTTTAGACACTTTAGGTGGCCTTCCTTTCCTCGCGGAAAGGCCATCAAGTCCTCTTTCATGATAAGCTCTTCGCCAATTAGCGATTAGACTTGGATTATTCATGTTTAATGAATTGGCCAATTCGCGATAACTCATTTCCGTACTTTCATACAATTCTATCGCATTTAATTTGAATTCAACAGTATAAACCTGTTGAGTCCGCCTTTTCTTTAAACCATCTACACCAAATTCATAATAGTTATTAACCCACCTTCGTAAAATAGAAGGATCTATTCCTGCTTTATTAGCTAAGGTTCGATAACTTCCTTTTTTCGCAATATAGTCTCCTACTAAATTCAGTTTAAATTCTAATGAATATTTAGACATAAAAATAACCCCCAAAAGTTGAATTCTTAGTCCAACTTTTGGGGGTCACTACAAACACAAGGACTTTTTTAAATTATTCAGCTTTTTGCGCTTGTTCACTAGTTTTGGCGCGGTTTAAGAAAACGTTTAGTAAGATTCCGGCAATTGCCCCACCGATTAACCATGAGAGCAAGAACATTAGGCCATTAGTTACCCCCCCGGCTAAGACTGCAAATACACCGCCGTGAGGAACATAAGAAACACAGCCAAAGAACATGCTTAAAGCTCCGGCAATTCCTGAACCAAGGGCTAGTGGTGGAATCACGTGTACTGGGTCTTTAGCAGCAAAAGGAATCGCCCCTTCAGTAATGAAGGCAGCTCCCATCACATAATTGACATAGGCACTATTACGTTCTTCTTCAGACCATAGACTCTTTTGCAGGGTTGCAGAGATACCAATGGCTAATGGTGGAACCATACCCCCACACATAACGGCTGCCATCACGTTAGATCCTGCACCAGCTGATGCGGTGACTAAAGCCGTACCAGTAACATAGGCGGCTTTATTAATCGGACCACCCATATCGATAGACATCATCGCTCCAACCACAAAACCTAAAATAATGGTCATGGAAGGTGGAATACTATTGATAAGGCTCATTAAGCCGTTCATCACTGCGCCCATTGGTCCATTGATCACAAAGAGCATCAAGAAGCCCATAATCAATACCCCAAGGACTGGGTATAGGAAGATCGATTTCATCCCGTTTAAGGATTTAGGTAGCCAGGCAAATAATTTTTCTAATAGCCAAACAATACCGCCGGCTAAGAAACCAGCAACCAAGGCGCCAAGGAAACCAGAGGAAACCGAATTTTCAAAAATCCCAACCCCAGTAAAGGCAGCAAATTTACTTGGCTCCGCACAGATACCACCAATAACCCCGATAACTAAACCGATACGGTCTGCCATGGAATGACCGATAAAACCAGCCAACATAGGTAGCATCATGGCAAAGGATAAGTTACCTACTGTATTCAAGGCTTGCGCAATTTGGTTATAGTCATCAGCAGCTGGATCAGCGGATGTAATGCCCCAGAAGAAAGACAAGGCAATTAAGATACCACCAGCAACAACGAATGGCAACATATGAGAAACACCATTCATTAAGTGCTTATAAGCTAAACGGCCTAATGTTTCGCCATCTGAGCTCTCTTCTTCTTCAGCATTTTGGCCTTTCTTAGCATGATAGATTGGTAGCTTATCATTGGCTGCTCGTTCCACTAACTGGTCAGCCTTGTTAACGCCATCACCAACCGGTACAATAATGATCGGTTTGCCATCGAAACGAGCCATTTCAACTTGTTTGTCAGCAGCAACAATAACAGCTGTCGCTTCTTCAATATCTTTTTTGGTTAAGCGGTTTTCTACCCCACTTTGACCATTAGTTTCAACCTTAATCCGGTAACCAGCGGCTTGTCCAGCTTTTTTCAAGCGTTCTTCCGCCATATAAGTATGGGCAATCCCAGTTGGACAAGCGGTCACGGCAACGATATATACATCATTATCAGTATCAGTCTTATCCGCTTCAACTGCTGCAGCTTTGGCTTCACTATTTTCTTCCGTTGCTTCTTCACTTTCATCATGGGCCTTGATAATTTCTAGGACTTCATCAGGACTTTCTGCTTTTAATAAAGCATCTTTGACTCCGTCTTTTAACAAGACTTTAGACAATTGGGCTAAAGCCTTCAGGTGTTCCCCACCGCCCCCTTCTGGAGCAGCAATCATAAAGATTAATTTAGCTGGTTGACCGTCAAAGGATTCCCATTCAATTCCTTCTGCGCTCCGAGCAAAAATAATAGCAGCTTCTTTGATTGATTCATGTTGGGCATGAGGAATGGCAATCTCATCACCAACGCCAGTAGTGGATTGGGCTTCTCTGGCTTCTAATTTTTCCACGTAAGCCTCAGCATCACTGACGCCTCCACAATCTGAGAAACGCTTAGCTAGATGGACTAGGGTATCTTTTTTACTTTCAGTTTGTAAGTTGAGATCCATAGCCTCTTTGACAAATAAATCAGATAATTTCATTGCTTTGAATCCTCCTTTTTAATTTTCTTTCTTAACGACAATTTGATCAACTAAGTCTTCAACTAAGTCCTTCGTCGTAATGCCAACGGAAAAGGCTGTTCCTGATCCAGTAGCTGCAGCGATTTTTAATGATTCGGCATAGTCCTTACTTTCAACATAAGCACTTATAAAACCAGACAACATGGAATCGCCAGCTCCTACAGAATTTATAACCTTTCCTGTAGGCACATTAGCCCGGTAGATATCCCCAGCTTCAGTTAGCAGTAAGCTCCCATCACCACCTAGTGATACTAAAACATTTAAAGCTCCGGCTTCTTGTAAGGCCTTAGCATATTTTATTAAATCAGCGTCTGACTCAATCTGAGTTTCGAATAATTCACCAAGTTCCTCACGGTTAGGTTTAATAATAAAAGGTTTATATTCTAAACATGCTTTTAGTAATTGCTTATTAGAATCTAAAACAAAGTTGGCGTTTTTCTCGAGGCACAATTTAGCAATACTGATATAAGCTTCTTCATCCAATCCAGGGGCGGCATTACCTGCTAGAAAGACCGTATCATTTTCTGTCAGTTCTTTATTCAGGTAAGTCATTAATTCCTCGAATTTATCAGCATCGACTATTGGTCCTTGGGCATTAATTTCAGTTTCTTGTGGGCCTTTGAGCTTCACATTAATCCGAGTAGGCTGGTCAAGCTCGATAAAATGGGTATTAACCCCTTCGACTTCTAATTCATCAATAATAAATTGACCAGAAAACCCACCGATAAAACCAGTGGCAATATTTTCCTTACCTAAACGCTGGAAGACGACTGATGCATTAATCCCTTTACCACCTGCCACATAGTGGTCTTCATGGGAGCGGTTTAGGTCACCTAATTTTATATCATCAACTTGCATTACTAAATCCACAGCTGGATTAAAGGTAATGGTATAAATCATTGAGATACCTCCATAATTTTCATATAGTTTTCATATTTTGAATTGCTCTCATTAGTTAATAAAATAGCTCGGTCTAAGTCACAGACGTGACAGAAAGTACTTTGGTCAAATTTACTTGCATCAGCCAAGATATAACGGTAACGACTATGGTCAATTGCCGCCTTCTTAATTTGTGCTTCCTCAATGTCAGGTGTGGTATATCCTGTATCAAGATCAATGCCATTCATTCCTATAAAAGCTTTATCAAAGTTAAAAGATTGAACTTGAGATAAGGCTATGCCACCGATCAAGGTTCCCGTGCTTTCTTTAATTTCACCGCCCACAACAATGGTGTGGATCTGTGATTGATAGAGAGCTTGGGCAACTTCCAAGCCATTAGTCACAACAATAATTTCCTTATTAATAATCCAGGGAATCATTTCAATCGTCGTGGTACCAGAATCAAGATAAATCGTGTCATGATCAGCAACCATTTCTCCGGCTAATTTTCCAATGAGTTGTTTTTCTAAAACATTCACTTGGCTTTTCTCGGATAAGGAAGCTTCCATATTACGTTGCTGAACTCTTTTGGCTCCACCATGAATACGTTCTAATTTCCCCGCCTTTTCCAAACTATCAAAATCTCTTCTAATAGTTGATTCAGAAACAGCTAACTGTTTTGATACCTCCTGAAGATTTAAGATAGGAACTTTGGTTAAGGCTTCCATAATATACTTTTGCCTTTCTTCGGTAAGCATAATCTACCTCCCTCCATTATTGAAATCGTTTTCTCTTTTAACATAGGATATTATAAAGGAAATCCAGCTGTTAATCAATCATTTTCTTTCATATTCTATCAAAAAGGGCCAATTATTGACAGATTTTGCAGAATAAAGTGTATTTTATCTATCATATTGAACAAAGCTAGGAAATATATTTAGACAAATAAAAAAGCAACCCTTTATAGAGTTGCTTAAATATGACCCGTACGGGAATCGAACCCGTGTTACCGCCGTGAAAGGGCGGTGTCTTAACCGCTTGACCAACGGGCCAAAATATATTTTTTTATGGTCCGAGACAGAATCGAACTGCCGACACCTTGAGCTTCAATCAAGTGCTCTACCAACTGAGCTATCGGACCTTGAAAAAGAAACGGTCCGGACGGGATTTGAACCCGCGATCTCCTCCGTGACAGGGAGGCATGTTAACCCCTACACCACCGGACCTAAAAAATTAGGTAAAATAAAATTGCGGAGACAGGATTCGAACCTGTGACCTCCGGGTTATGAGCCCGACGAGCTGCCAGCTGCTCTACTCCGCGATGTCAATATCTCCAGTTTAAATTAGGATAATACCTAAATATGACCCGTACGGGAATCGAACCCGTGTTACCGCCGTGAAAGGGCGGTGTCTTAACCGCTTGACCAACGGGCCATTGGATAACGGAGGATAAGGGATTCGAACCCTTGCGTCAGTTTCCCGACCTAACGATTTAGCAAACCGTCCTCTTCGGCCTCTTGAGTAATCCTCCACAAATTATAAATGGGCCTGAATGGACTCGAACCATCGACCTCACCCTTATCAGGGGTGCGCTCTAACCAGCTGAGCTACAGGCCCATATAATGTAAGCGGGTGACGAGAATCGAACTCGCGACAACAGCTTGGAAGGCTGTGGTTTTACCACTAAACTACACCCGCATACGGTCCGGACGGGATTTGAACCCGCGATCTCCTCCGTGACAGGGAGGCATGTTAACCCCTACACCACCGGACCTATTCAATTTTGAATAATTGCGGAGGCAGGATTCGAACCTGCGACCTCCGGGTTATGAGCCCGACGAGCTGCCAGCTGCTCTACTCCGCGATAATAAGTAAAGGAGGATAAGGGATTCGAACCCTTGCGCGGTTTGACCCGCCTGACGGTTTTCAAGACCGTTCCCTTCAGCCAGACTTGGGTAATCCTCCATAATATAATTAACAAGATGGACCTTGTAGGACTCGAACCTACGGCCGGACGGTTATGAGCCGTCTGCTCTAACCAACTGAGCTAAAGGTCCGAACATTAATAGCGGCGGAGGGGATCGAACCCCCGACCTCCCGGGTATGAACCGGACGCTCTAGCCAGCTGAGCTACACCGCCAAATTATAATGTAATGGAGGATAGCGGGATCGAACCGCTGACCTCCTGCTTGCAAAGCAGGCGCTCTCCCAGCTGAGCTAATCCCCCCAAAGTCGGGAAAACAGGATTCGAACCTGCGACCCCTTGGTCCCAAACCAAGTGCTCTACCAAGCTGAGCTATTTCCCGGTAATGCACCCAGCAGGATTCGAACCTGCAACCGCCTGATTCGTAGTCAGGTACTCTATCCAGTTGAGCCATGGGTGCCTATTTATAAAAAGTTTATGCCGAGGACCGGAATCGAACCGGTACGGTGTTTAACCACCGCGGGATTTTAAGTCCCGTGCGTCTGCCTGTTCCGCCACCCCGGCATAATAATATTTAATTTTAAGCCATTTGGCTAAGCGGAAGACGGGATTCGAACCCGCGACCCCCACCTTGGCAAGGTGATGTTCTACCACTGAACTACTTCCGCATGAGATATAATGCCGGCTAAAGGACTTGAACCCTCGACCCCCTGATTACAAATCAGATGCTCTACCAACTGAGCTAAGCCGGCTTTTATATTAGTGCGGGTGAAGGGACTTGAACCCCCACGCCTCTCGGCGCCAGATCCTAAATCTGGTGCGTCTGCCAATTCCGCCACACCCGCATGTAAATGATCCGTGGGAGGCTCGAACTCCCGACCCTCTGATTAAAAGTCAGATGCTCTACCAACTGAGCTAACGAATCATAATGGAGAATGAGGGGCTCGAACCCCCGACATTCTGCTTGTAAGGCAGACGCTCTCCCAGCTGAGCTAATTCTCCATAAAATATTGCACGGCAACGTCCTAGTCTCACAGGGGGCGACCCCCAACTACATTCGGCGCTAAGAAGCTTAACTGCTGTGTTCGGGATGGATACAGGTGGGTCCTTCTTGCCATCGTCACCGTACAATTTATTTTTTTGAGCTTGTTCGCTCAAAACTGAATCTATCATGCCTTCCTTAAACCTCATACAACCTTATCCTTTGGATAAGTCCTCGACCGATTAGTATTTGTCCGCTCCACTTATTGCTAAGCTTCCACTCCAAACCTATCAACCTGATCGTCTTTCAGGGGTCTTACTACTTTAAAAGTATGGGAAATCTCATCTTGAGGGGGGCTTCACGCTTAGATGCTTTCAGCGCTTATCCCGTCCACACATAGCTACCCAGCCATGCTCCTGGTGGAACAACTGGTACACCAGCGGTGTGTCCATCCCGGTCCTCTCGTACTAAGGACAGCTCCTCTCAAATTTCCAACGCCCGCGACGGATAGGGACCGAACTGTCTCACGACGTTCTGAACCCAGCTCGCGTACCGCTTTAATGGGCGAACAGCCCAACCCTTGGGACCGACTTCAGCCCCAGGATGCGATGAGCCGACATCGAGGTGCCAAACCTCCCCGTCGATGTGAACTCTTGGGGGAGATAAGCCTGTTATCCCCAGGGTAGCTTTTATCCGTTGAGCGATGGCCCTTCCATGCGGAACCACCGGATCACTAAGCCCGACTTTCGTCCCTGCTCGACTTGTAGGTCTCGCAGTCAAGCTCCCTTCTGCCTTTACACTCTGCGAATGATTTCCAACCATTCTGAGGGAACCTTTGGGCGCCTCCGTTACACTTTAGGAGGCGACCGCCCCAGTCAAACTGCCTGACTGACACTGTCTCCCGACCAGCTAATGGTCGCGGGTTAGAATGGTCATCCCACAAGGGTAGTATCCCACCAGTGCCTCCATCGAGACTAGCGTCCCGACTTCGATGGCTCCTACCTATCCTGTACATGTGGCACAAACATTCAATATCAACCTACAGTAAAGCTCCATGGGGTCTTTCCGTCCTGTCGCGGGTAACCAGCATCTTCACTGGTACTACAATTTCACCGAGCCTCTCGTTGAGACAGTGCCCAAATCGTTACGCCTTTCGTGCGGGTCAGAACTTACCTGACAAGGAATTTCGCTACCTTAGGACCGTTATAGTTACGGCCGCCGTTTACTGGGGCTTCAATTCAGAGCTTCGCCCGAGGGCTAACCCTTCCTCTTAACCTTCCAGCACCGGGCAGGCGTCAGCCTCTATACATCATCTTTCGATTTGGCAGAGACCTATGTTTTTGATAAACAGTCGCTTGGGCCTATTCACTGCGGCTGACCTTGCGGTCAGCACCCCTTCTCCCGAAGTTACGGGGTCATTTTGCCGAGTTCCTTAACGAGAGTTCGCTCGCTCACCTTAGTGTTCTCCACTCGACTACCTGTGTCGGTTTGCGGTACGGGTTGTTTGATTCTCACTAGAAACTTTTCTTGACAGCGTGACGTCGGCGGCTTCGGTACTAAACTTCCCTCCCCGTCACAACTCATGAAATCTGAGGCAAGCCTTTCACTCACCTTCTCACTCATTGCTTGGACGCGTTTTTCCATCTCCGCGCTCCGCTTAGCCTTCTGTGTCCTTCCATCGCTCAAACAAATCAAACAAGTACAGGAATCTCAACCTGTTGTCCATCGCCTATCCCTTTCGGTCTCGGCTTAGGTCCCGACTAACCCTGGGAGGACGAGCCTTCCCCAGGAAACCTTAGTCATTCGGTGGACGGGATTCTCACCCGTCTTTCGCTACTCATACCGGCATTCTCACTTCTATACGCTCCACATGTCCTCACGATCATGCTTCTCTGCCTATAGAACGCTCTCCTACCATCCTACGGATCCACAGCTTCGGTGTTCAGTTTAGCCCCGGTACATTTTCGGCGCAGGGTCACTCGACTAGTGAGCTATTACGCACTCTTTCAATGATGGCTGCTTCTAAGCCAACATCCTAGTTGTCTAAGCAACCCCACATCCTTTTCCACTTAACTGAAACTTTGGGACCTTAGCTGGTGGTCTGGGCTCTTTCCCTTTCGACTACGGATCTTATCACTCGCAGTCTGACTCCCGGACTAAACTATTTGGCATTCGGAGTTTATCAGATGTCGGTAATCCAGGATGGACCCCTCGATCAAACAGTGCTCTACCTCCAATAGTCATCATCCGAGGCTAGCCCTAAAGCTATTTCGGAGAGAACCAGCTATCTCCAAGTTCGATTGGAATTTCACCGCTACCCACACCTCATCCCCGCCTTTTTCAACAGACGTGGGTTCGGCCCTCCAGTGTGTTTTACCACACCTTCAGCCTGGACATGAGTAGATCACTTGGTTTCGGGTCGACGACAACAAACTCAACGCCCTCTTCAGACTCGCTTTCGCTGTGGCTCCGCTTCTTCAGCTTAACCTTGCTTGCTATCGTCACTCGCCGGTCCGTTCTACAAAAAGTACGCCATCACCCCTTAACGGGCTCTGACTGCTTGTAGGCATACGGTTTCAGGTACTCTTTCACTCCCCTTCCGGGGTGCTTTTCACCTTTCCCTCACGGTACTGGTTCACTATCGGTCACTAGGGAGTATTTAGGCTTGCCAGATGGTCCTGGCGGATTCCGACGGAATTTCACGTGTACCGCCGTACTCAGGATACTGAATGAGGTGGCTGAGCTTTCGCCTACGGGATTGTCACCCTCTCTGATCGCCCTTTCCATGGCGTTCGACTAGCTCATTCACTCCCGTCCATCAGTCCTACAACCCCAGCATGCAAGCACGCTGGTTTGGCCTCTTTCCGTTTCGCTCGCCGCTACTCGGGAAATCGATTTTTCTTTCTCTTCCTGTGGCTACTGAGATGTTTCAGTTCACCACGTCTACCTTCCACTCAGCTATGTGTTCACTGCGTGGACCATTGTCGATAAAAACAATGAGGTTTCCCCATTCGGAAATCTCCGGATCAAAGCTTACTTACAGCTCCCCGAAGCATATCGGTGTTCGTCCCGTCCTTCATCGGCTCCTAGTGCCAAGGCATTCACCGTACGCCCTTATTCACTTAACCACCGGTTAAGTTGTATGATGCGAAAAGTTTTAAAACTCTTTCTTTTTCGGTTTTTACGCTTGGTAAAATTGGTTTATTGACATTTCTATCTCGCAAAAAATAGAAATGCGGAATGTTATGATAGTATTCAGTTTTCAAAGAACAATCTGCAACGTTTCCGTTGCAATGGAGGATAGCGGGATCGAACCGCTGACCTCCTGCTTGCAAAGCAGGCGCTCTCCCAGCTGAGCTAATCCCCCGGGTATGAGTTATGGTCCTATAATAAACATGTAATGGGCCTGAATGGACTCGAACCATCGACCTCACCCTTATCAGGGGTGCGCTCTAACCAGCTGAGCTACAGGCCCGGTTAAATCCATCAACCATGTGGATAGACCTCTCAAAACTAAACAAAGAAGACTCAAATATGTATTCCGAATATATCCTTAGAAAGGAGGTGATCCAGCCGCAGGTTCACCTACGGCTACCTTGTTACGACTTCACCCCAATCATCTGTCCCACCTTCGGCGGCTGGCTCCAAAGGTTACCTCACCGACTTCAGGTGTTACAAACTCTCGTGGTGTGACGGGCGGTGTGTACAAGACCCGGGAACGTATTCACCGCGGCGTGCTGATCCGCGATTACTAGCGATTCCGGCTTCATGTAGTCGAGTTGCAGACTACAATCCGAACTGAGAATGGCTTTAAGAGATTCGCTTGCTTTCACAAGGTCGCTGCTCGTTGTACCATCCATTGTAGCACGTGTGTAGCCCAAGTCATAAGGGGCATGATGATTTGACGTCATCCCCGCCTTCCTCCGGTTTGTCACCGGCAGTCTCGCTAGAGTGCCCAACTCAATGCTGGCAACTAACAATAAGGGTTGCGCTCGTTGCGGGACTTAACCCAACATCTCACGACACGAGCTGACGACAACCATGCACCACCTGTCACTTTGTCCCCGAAGGGAAAGCTCTATCTCTAGAGTGGTCAAAGGATGTCAAGACTTGGTAAGGTTCTTCGCGTTGCTTCGAATTAAACCACATGCTCCACCGCTTGTGCGGGTCCCCGTCAATTCCTTTGAGTTTCAGCCTTGCGGCCGTACTCCCCAGGCGGAGTGCTTAATGCGTTAACTCCGGCACTGAAGGGTGGAAACCCTCCAACACCTAGCACTCATCGTTTACGGCGTGGACTACCAGGGTATCTAATCCTGTTTGCTACCCACGCTTTCGGGCCTCAGCGTCAGTGACAGACCAGAAAGTCGCCTTCGCCACTGGTGTTCTTCCATATATCTACGCATTCCACCGCTACACATGGAGTTCCACTTTCCTCTTCTGTACTCAAGTTCCCCAGTTTCCAATGCACTTCCACGGTTAAGCCGTGGGCTTTCACATCAGACTTAAGAAACCGCCTGCGCCCCCTTTACGCCCAATAAATCCGGACAACGCTTGCCACCTACGTATTACCGCGGCTGCTGGCACGTAGTTAGCCGTGGCTTTCTGGTAAGATACCGTCAAGACTGGAGCAGTTACTCTCCAATTTGTTCTTCTCTTACAACAGAGCTTTACGATCCGAAAACCTTCTTCACTCACGCGGCGTTGCTCCGTCAGGCTTGCGCCCATTGCGGAAGATTCCCTACTGCTGCCTCCCGTAGGAGTTTGGGCCGTGTCTCAGTCCCAATGTGGCCGATTACCCTCTCAGGTCGGCTATGCATCATTGCCTTGGTAGGCCGTTACCCCACCAACGAGCTAATGCACCGCAAGGCCATCGATAAGTGACAGCAAAGCCGTCTTTCCAAACACCACCATGAGGTGGTGTTTCCTATGCGGTATTAGCACCCGTTTCCGGATGTTGTCCCCCGCTTATCGGTAGGTTCCTTACGTGTTACTCACCCGTCCGCCGCTAACGTCAGAAGTGCAAGCACTTCATCGGTTCGCTCGACTTGCATGTATTAGGCACGCCGCCAGCGTTCGTCCTGAGCCAGGATCAAACTCTCATGAAAGAATCATGAGCGTTGAATAGCTCATTTGTTTGCTGACTAGTTATAGTCTGGTCTAGACTTATTGTTTGAATTGTTGGTTCATCAACAAAATGTTGATGCCCTACACATTTGGTTCGTCTTCTTTGTTCAGTTTTCAAAGGTCTATATCGCTTGTTGCGACTTTATTATCATACCGCAACCACCATCTCTTTGTCAAGAACTTTTTAAAATTTATTTTTCATTGCTGAACTCCCACTCAAAGTGAAAGAAATAAACTTTATCAGTTCTCTGAGAACGAGCGAGGGTTAAACAACTGCGTTTTACTCCGCTCATCAGCGACAAGAAATATAATATAATGTTTCGCTATCAAAGTCAATAGATTTTCCCAAAAAAGTTTGAAATAAATAAAAAAGAGAAGCTTCTTGATGAAACTTCTCTTCTAAAAGCCTGATTTTTCAGCTTTTATAGCCTATTAGTTTAATTAATAAAAGTGATTATTAATTTTAAATTAATCTAAGCGTTGGTTAAGTTCATCAGCTAAATCCTCAAATCCTGGTTTCCCGAGTAAAGCAAACATATTTTTCTTGTAAGCTTCTACTCCAGGTTGGTTAAATGGATTAACGCCATTGAGATAACCACTCATCCCTACTGCTAATTCAAAGAAATAAATCATGTAGCCTAAGTGATAAGCATCCATTTTTTCAATATGGATAACAAAGTTAGGAACGCGACCGTCAGTATGCGCTAGCAAGGTTCCTTCAAAGGCCTTAGTATTTACATAGTCTAAATCTTTGCCTTCTAGGTAGGAAAGGCCATCTAAGTCACTATCTAATCGAGGAATATCAATATTTCTTTCAGGTGTATCCACTTTGATAACTGTTTCCATAAGGTTACGTTTTCCATCTTGAATAGACTGACCAATCGAATGCAAGTCGGTAGAGAAGTTAGCAGAAGATGGATAAATTCCTTTTTGGTCTTTTCCTTCTGATTCACCAAATAATTGTTTCCACCATTCTGCAAAGTATTGCATCTTAGGTTCATAGTTAACTAAAATTTCTGTATCATAGCCTTTACGGTGAAGGATATTTCTTAACCCTGCATATTGGTAGGCACTATTTTTCTTTAAGTCTGCATCTGATAGGTCTTCCATGGCTTGCTTAGCCCCTTCAAGAAGAGCATCAGTATCCGCACCACTAACCGCAATTGGTAAAAGCCCTACAGGTGTTAGGACGGTAAAACGTCCCCCAACCCCGTCAGGAATGATAAAGGTCTCATAACCTTCTTTATCGGCTTCTTCTCTTAGGGCACCTTTTGCTTTATCAGTTGTCGCATAAATCCGTTGTTTAGCAGCTTCTTTACCATATTTATCTTCTAGTAATTGCTTAAAGATTCTAAAGGCAATCGCTGTTTCAGTGGTGGTCCCTGATTTACTAATAACGTTAACTGAAAAATCGCGGTCTCCAATCACTTCAATCAATTCACTGAGATAGGTTGAACTTAAACTGTTACCGGCAAATAAAATTTGAGGATAGTCTCTTTTATCAGCTGGGAAGTAGTTAATAAATTGATGACTTAAAAAGTCAATGGCTGCTTTTGCCCCTAAATAGGAGCCTCCAATTCCAAGGACCACTAAAACATCAGAGTCGGCCTGGATTCGTTTGGCAGCTTCTTTTAGGCGAGCATATTCTTCTTTGTCATAATCTGCTGGAAGAGTTACCCAATCCGTAAAATCAGCGCCTTGTCCTGTCTTCTCACGTAACATTTTATCTGCTGCGCTCACAAAGGGTTGTAGGTAGCTTAATTCATGATCTTGAATGAAATGTTCTGTTTTTGAATAATCAAAAGTTAATGTAGACAATGTTATTCCTCCAATCGATAATCTTTAATCTTACCTGATTGAATATCTGCTAATGAATTTTCAATCCACTCAGGCATTTTTTTATGGATTGTTTTAAAACCTATTTGTGGTGTATGACGCCGCTTGGGTTTCTTTATCCGCGCTGGAAAATTTGGGGTATTAGTCGCTTTAAGGGCTCGAATTGATAGACTAATTTTCTTGGTGTACTCATCGATATCAATGATTTTTACTTTAACCTGGTCACCAATTGAAAAACGTTCTTCTAAGTTGGTGACAAAACCATGGTCAACCTCAGAAATATGTACCAAGCCATGGCAATGCGGGTTTAATTTAATAAATAAACCATAGGATTGGATCCCAGTTACGGTTCCATTAAGGATATCGCCAATCCGATATGTTTCTGAACCTCCCATTACTGATCAAGGCCTTCAATATCAATTGTAACAATTGATACATCTTCCAAGGGTTTATCGTTGCTATCTCTGTCTACTGCTTCAATTTGATAGACGACATCCATCCCATCGATTACTTGACCAAACACCGTATGTTTGTGATCTAGCCAAGGGGTTCCTCCCTTTTTAGCATAATTCTCAATAACTTCTTCAGGCCAGGATAGTGCCTTCATCTGGTCTAACATGGCTTGGGGTACTTCTTGGGCAGAGACAATAAAGAATTGCGAGCCATTGGTATTTGGTCCAGCATTAGCCATGGAGAGAGCACCGTTAAAGTTAAAGACTTGGTTAGAAAATTCATCTTCAAATGCCCTTCCGTAGATACTTTCTCCCCCTCTACCCGTTCCGGTAGGGTCGCCACCCTGAATCATAAAATTGGGAATGACCCGGTGAAAAATAACCCCGTCATAATAACCAGATTGGCTCAATTCAATAAAGTTTTTAACTGTTTTAGGTGCCAGCTCAGGATATAGAGTAAGAGTAATGTCCCCTAAAGTGGTTTTAATCGTTGCGGTAGGATTATGATCATTGCTTTCCAGTTGTAGATAGTTCATTATTTACCTCCTTAGTTTAATTGTACCAAGATCGCCAATTTTTGTATAGAAGACTTTCAATAGCAACAAACTTTCCCTGGATCCTAAAAAACTTTTCTAGCCTCCTAATTCATGATAAGATTACACTAGTTAATATTAGAGAGGAAACATTCCAGTGAAAAATTTCCCCTTAACTGCCACGATTGTAGCAATTATTTTCACCCAAATAATCAAATACCCGATTGCCTATCTTTTTATGGGAAAAAAGGAAACCAAACTTTCTATTATCCATACGACCGGCGGCATGCCCAGTTCACATACCGCTGCGGTAACCGCCTTAATCACTTCCCTCATCCTTCAAGAAGGCTTTTTGTCTCCCTACGTTGCCATAGCAACGGCCTATGGGCTAATCGTTATGTTCGACGCCATGGGGGTAAGAAGACAAAGTGGTGAACAAGGCATTCTGATTAGAGAGTTATTGGCCATTTTACGTGAACACTATGTTAGTGAAGAGGATGGTCAAATCAATGAGAAGTTAGATCAGATTGATGACCAAAATATGGTTATCGATGATTATCTTGGGCATAAACCTTCGGAAGTCTTTGGGGGCTTTGTCGCTGGGGTCGGTGTTGCCTTTTTTATTCGCTTTATCTTTTTTATTTTGATTGGATGATTTAATGACAGAAAAAAACATCAAAGATTTAACTATTATTGGCGCTGGACCCAGTGGTTTATTCGCCGCCTTTTATGCAGGAATGCGTCAGCTTTCTGTACAAATTATTGATAGTCTTGCTCAAGTTGGCGGACAGCCCCACGCCTTGTATCCTGACAAGGCGATTTTTGATATTGGGGCCCTTCCGCAAATTACTGGTAAGGAACTCAGTCAAGCCCTGATGGAACAAGTGAAGCCCTTTACTTCGACCACTAGCTTTCACTTTAACCATGACATCACTGAAATCAATGATGAAGGGGATTATTTTTCCTTAAAAAGTCAAAAGGCTTGCTTTTATAGCCGAGCCGTCCTAATTGCCGCTGGGGGCGGCGCTTTTAGACCACGTTCGGCAAATATTAAAAATGAAGCTGAATTTGAAGGAGACAAGTTATTTTATACCGTTAATCATGCTCAAGATTTTCAGGGTCAAGCAGTTGCTATTTTAGGGGGAGGCGATACCGCTTTAGATAACGCTCTATTGGTCAGCCAGTATGCCAAGAAGCTTTATCTGATCCACCGCCGAAATAGATTCCGTGGTCATGAATTTAGCCAAGCGCAACTGAAGACTAAAAGCAATGTTGAAATCATCACTCCCTATCAAGCTAAGGCCATTCATGCTCTCGAAGGGTCCCAGCAGGTAGAACTCTTATTGGCCAAAAGCCGCAGTCAGGAAAGCAGGCGCCTCCAGCTAGACAGTATTATTTCTTCTTATGGTTTTCAGGCAAATATTAGTGTCTTTAAGTCATGGCCTATCGAGTCTCTCGGCCAACGTATTCCTGTTAATGAACACATGCAAACGAGTCTGGCAGGGGTCTACGCCATCGGTGATATTTGTACTTATACAGGTAAAACCCAGTTAATCGCTAGCGGCTTTGGTGAGGCACCAACAGCCATTAACGCCATCACTTACTACCTCTACCCCGAGGAAAAACTAGTCCCCCTTCATAGCACCACATACTTTAAAAAATAAATTGCATAAACAAAAACCGCAGCTAATGATTGCCTGCGGTTTTCTTATGCTAGGATCTCTATTTTTCTCACTCATCATCAGGTGTATTGATAACCTTAGTCATAGGGACTGGGGGGAGGTCATTATTTTGCTGACGAATTTTAGCATTGCGGTAGTTCGGCCTAGTCTCGACATTACCTTTTTTATTTTGCTTTTGCCAATTGATTAGAATGCGGTCAATGTAGCGCAAATTTAATACGCCATTCAAAACCGCTTCTTTAATGGCTGCCTTTACCGTTACCACATCATAGTGGTCTTCACTAAACCAAGCCGCCACTTGCTGGTATTCGATCGGCGATAAGGGACGACCAAATTCTTGTTCAATAATTTGAAAGATCGACCCTTCAGCCTTCTCTTCCGCTTGTTTTTCTTTTTTGGCATGGTTTTCTTCAAATAAACGCTCTAATTTTTGATAAAGCAAGTCTAGGCTATAGTATTCAATCTGCTGACCCTGGTCACTTTCTTCGCTCTCAATTGATAAGAATTTTTTATCAATCAAATTCTGAATCATATCATAAGTTTCACCCTGGCTATAGCCCATACGCTTTTGTAAGGCTTGAATCGGTGGAAAATCATCTTGCATTTGCTGAAAGCTGACAATATGAATGAGAAACATCACTTCCTCATTGCTCAAAGAGAGCGCTTGATAGTTTTCTAATAAGCTGGTCTGTAAAACCGTATATTGTTTTCTTTCAACCACTAAAGTCCACCTTCTTAATTCATTTTTCTTGCATAAAGCTACTAATCCGCTCAATTGCCTCTAAGAATAAATCCTCATCAGTTGCATAAGATAAACGTACATGTTCTGGCATGCCAAAGGCGGATCCCGCTACCAAAGCAACGTGGGCTTCTTCTAGAATCGCCATGACAAAATCATCGACACTATCATAGCCACAGCTTAAAGCAGCTTGCTGGCATTTTGGAAATAGATAAAAGGCCCCCTGGGGTTTATTAGCTAGTTCAAAACCTGGTAAATTGATTACGGCCTCATAGCCCTTATTTAGACGGTCTTCATAGGTTGAACGCATGGATTCAACCAATTCCGGACCGCTCTTGAAGGCCCCTAAAGCCGCGTATTGGCTCACACCAGCTGCATTACCACTGATTTGACCCGCTAATTTGTTGAGCATTCTTATAATTTTTTGATCAGCCAAACAATAGCCTAAGCGCCAACCAGTCATCGCATAACTCTTTGACATACCATTCACCACAATGGTATTGGCACGAGCCTCTGGGCTTATAGCAGCAAGAGAATAAAACTGGTTGCCGTTATAAACTAACTGGCTATAAATTTCATCAGCAATCATCAATAGATTGTGCTTCAAGCAGTAGTCAGCAATAGCCACTAACTCTTCCTTACTTAAAACCGTTCCGGTCGGATTAGCCGGTGAATTAAGCAGCAAAATCTTTGTTTTTGGAGTGAGGTATTGGTCAATAACTTCAGGCGTTAAGCGGAAATCATTGTCAGCATCAGTTTGAGCTAAAACCGCCTTGGCCCCAGTTAGGCGTATCTGTTCTTCATAACTCACCCAATAGGGACTCGGCACAATTACTTCATCGCCTGGGTTTAATAGAATTTGGAACAAATCATAAAGGACTAACTTGCTACCGTTAGCAATAAAGACTTGATCAGCCGTATAGGCTACCCCATCTTTTTCTTGATGAAATTTAGCAATAGCTTCTCTAACTTCTAAAAGTCCTCCAGCTGGCGTATAATGGTGGCCTTTTCCTTGGTCTAAGGCTGTTTTAGCATAATCAACAATTGGACTAGGCGTAGGGAAATCTGGCTCTCCTAAGGTTAAACTAATAATATCCTTGCCTTGAGCTTTTAATTGTTTGGCTCGATCACTAGCTTTAAGGGTACTTGATTCTTTTAATTCTAAAGCGCGTTTCGAAAACATGCTAGCTTTCCTCCTATAATTTATCTATGGTTTCATACCAATGACCACTCGCTGCATTAATGTAATGATAGCCCAAGTGTCCATCTTGGTTAATAAAGGAAACTTCCCATACCAATTGATCATCTTCAATTCCAATCCGGGCTTCTTTGACCTCTTGGGTATTCACATTATTTAAGGTCAATGACTTAGCTTCTTGTTCATTGACTAATTCGTTCACCTTGCCGGTTATTTTTTATTGGTTTCCGGTTGATAGGCATAATAAATGAGCTCACCTTGGTCATTCTCTCCTTGGATGGTATAAGTCGTATGATCCTTATTTAAAACATAAAATTTCCCCATATTTTTAAACCAATATCATCTCGAGCCATAGTCATTAACTGTTTTTCCTCTTGAATAATTGGTTTTTGTGAATTGAAGAAAATCGTAAATAAGCCAAAATTAATAATAATTAAACACACAAGAAATGCATTTGCTAATCTTCTTGTCATAGGTCTCTCCTTTAGTCAGACTTGAGAATAGCGTCTAAACTGACTTCTTCTACTCTTAGTTCATCCCCAATTACCTTATCAATCGCATCCTTATAAGAACTGTAAAAGAGCCGCTTATCTAAAACAATAAAGGCGGCCGGCGCTTGATCACTCAGCATACGTCCTAAACTCTGCTTGAAGCGTAAGAGCATTTGGGGCAAGGATTCTTGGTAAAAATAACTCTGATTACGCTCCTCCCAGTAGTCACGACGGGCTTGCTCCCTCACTTCATCTGGCGAGCGAAAAGGTAATCTCGCTAGTAGGTAATAGTCACTATGAGATGGTAAATGTAGGCCCTCAGTCAAAGCTTGCAATCCGACCAGGAGGCCATGGTGACTATCATTATAGCGACTGATGGCATCTTGGTGGCCATATTTTTTCCCCTGAATAAAAGTGACAGCGATGAGTTCTTCCGGCCAAGATTTTTGAATAAAATGATTTAAGGCAGCCAATAGCTGTTTGGAATTGAGCATGAGATAAATTTTCTTATCCCCGTTAATCAATAGCGTCTGTAAAATCTCTGCTAAATAGTGGATCGATTCCTTCTCCGATAAATCATGGAGGGAGGGGTAATCGCTAAGAATATACAAGCCTTTATTGGCATAAAACGCCTTGTTGATTGGATAAGTATAGAGATGATAATTTTTTATCCCATACATGCTTTCCAGACTCCGTCGACTTTCCGGCAAGTTAACTGTAGCCGATAGGAATAGCACCTGACTCGGACACTTTCCCCAAATTTCACTCATAAAGTCTGCTACCGCCTTAGGATAAGCGCTAACTCGAGGATAATTTTCTGGATAGCTAATTATATAATAATAATCATTCTTATTGGTAAACAGTTTCTGAATATCTTCGATAATTTTTTGACCCAGCCCCAAGGCTTGTAGCCGTTTTTGTATGTGATTTTGCTTTAATAACTTTTCTTTTTGCGCCATCGCTAAACTAGTCCCATAGACTCTTTGAACCCCTTTGAGATCTTCCCACAATTGGGCAAAAAGTAAATAAGTATTATATAAACGAGGATCAGTTCCAGAAAAATAAACGGCTTCATGACTGTCATGATTCAATAATTCATCCAGGACATGGTCAAAGGTTTTAAGAGCATTTTGCAGCTGGTCTTGCCAAGTGTATAGGACTTCTTCAATTACTCGATTACTGGTATCAAGATAATACTTGTCCGTTAACTGACCAAAAAAATGCTCTTGTTGGTTTAAGTAATCATTGATGTCTGCCAAATTCTGATGAACAGCGAGATCTTTTTCGATAATTTGTGGGAGCTGGTGGCACTCATCAATAATCAGGTTGCTTGCCTTAGTCCATAAGTTCTTAGCGACTAGGTCCTCTTTATGGCGAATTAAGTAGGCGTGGTTAGTCCAAATAATATCAGCCTTTTTAGCTAAGTGTAATTGGTGTTGGTAATAATTCCACTGCATAGGCATCTGGTCACTATGATAACGATTCTGATAGAGTGCCAGATTATCCCACTGTTCCCAGAGGGGAGATTGTCTCAAGCCATGATTTAATTCCGCTAAATCTCCTGTTTGCGTCTCACTTACCCAAAGTAATAAGGACAAGGTAAACATACTTTCATTTTTAGAAACATGATTTTCCTTAGCCTTCAGGTAATTGATATAAGCTTGGAAGGTGTTTAAATCTAGATAATGGTCCTTACTTTTTAAGACCGCCACTTGTATCCTTCGCCCCAATCGATTCACCAATTCTTGCAGGTGGTCTTCTTGCCATTGTCTGATCATGACATTATTGGGAAACGATACGATTAAATGTTTCCCAGTCTTAGAAGCAACTTGTAATTGACCTAAGATACTGTTATAAGTTTTTCCTTGGCCCGAATTGGCTTTCAAAAAGGCAAATTGCTCACTGTTTTGGTCAAAGAAATCCATTACATCCTCTTGGATACTCAGATGACCACTATCTTGGTCTTCTTCTGTACCAGCTAGCGGCCGATATAGGCCTTCATTAATTTCAGGATTAAGGGTAAATGATCCACGGATCAGGCCCCTATTTCTTTGACAATGGACATGATTATACCAATAGCTGAAATATTTCCCGCTTTGCCGAATAAAAAATTTTAACCAGGGCTGCATTGCTTTATATAAAGATTCAGGGAGGCTGGCCACTTTATCCATGACTTGGACTAGTAATTGAGCAGTGGCCCGGGCGTCTTCAATAGCAGTATGGGCCTTCACTAGATTAATGCCATGGTCAAGAGAAAAATCTCCTAGCTTATAGCTGGCTGCCTGGGGATATAGGACGCGGATTAATTCCACTGTATCGATCCCCTCTAGATCAAGAGCCGGTAAGCCTACGCCTTCAAAGGAAGCACTAAGAAATTTATAATCAAAATTAATATTGTGGGCCACAAAGACACAATCTTGTAATTGTTGAAAAAGGTCTGGAGCAATGTCTTCAAATAGGGGGGCATCCCGTAAATCTTCAGTCTGGATACCAGTTAAATCGCTAATATTTTTAGGAACAGGGATGAGTGGCTGGATATTGCTTTTAAATTCACCAATCTTTTTCTGCCCTTCTAAAAAAACAACCCCAATTTGAATAATGCGGTCGCCACGGTTATATTTGGTACCGGTAGTCTCTAAATCAACCACGGCATATTTAACAGGCATCTACCGTACACTCCTTCTATTTTCAGTTCATTGATTGGCTTTCAAATAGGCTAGTAAGTCGTCCTTGCTATTAGTACATTGGTCAGCAACAACAGCTGCTTCAGCCTGATTAAGATACTGGCCAATAAGGCGTTTATCATCCGGGGCTAAGTCAGCAATAATATCGTGGCCATTAAGGGCTAAGTCTTTACGGCTATGGATAGGCAGCGCTTCCCATATGGTTTCCACTTGCCCGGCTTCTCCTTTAGGGAAATGGCGAGCAAATTCACTCTTAGCCTGGCCTTCTCCTTGAATGAAATTTTCCACTGTTTGAGCTGTGTTTAATCCAAAACGATAGAGTAATTGCGCTGTCCAAGCAGACTGACTTTCTTGACGGGCGGTTAAGGCTAGGAAATATTCCTTAATTAACCGGTTTTGCTTATTCGACATTTTCCAAGCCTGGCTAAAGTCATCAATAAATTGCAAGTCACACTTAGCCAGGAAAAATAAACTGCCCAAGCAAAAGTATCACTAGGAAAAGCCCGCTGGGGACTCAAGACATCCAACATCTTTTGGAAGCTTGCCTGGCCATTTTCCGTTAAAGGGCAGTAACGATAGAGCTCTAAATCAATAAAATAGCTGAGTCCGGCTTGCCAGTGTTGGCCTTGCCATAATTTAGCCATCTCTGTCTCAATCCGTTCCACAGCAATTTTTTCAAGTAGGGACGCTGAGTCCTTGATGGCTTGGGCAGTATCAGTCTCAAGTTCAAAGCCTAATTGACTGGCAAAGCGCACTGCCCGCATCATCCTTAGAGCATCCTCTTGAAAGCGGTCATGGGCCTTCCCTACCGCTCGTAACCGTCCTGCTTTTAAATCTTCTTGACCCTGAAAATAATCGATTAACTGCCCTTCAGTACCCATGGCCATTGCGTTAATCGTAAAATCACGGCGAAGAAGGTCTTCCTCTAGGGAGCGAACGAAAGTTACCTCTTTAGGTCTGCGGTAATCTTCATATTCAGATTCCGTTCTAAAGGTAGTGATTTCATAGGTGTCTCCATTGAAATAAGCCATAACCGTTCCATGTTCTAGGCCTACATCAAAATGTTTGGGGAAGATTGCCTGAATTTCTTCGGGAAAAGCACTGGTGGCGATGTCGACATCATGGCTAGCCAATCCCAATAAAGCATCACGGATACAGCCTCCGACAAAGTAGGCTTGGTAACCGAAACTCTCTATTTTCTTTAAAACCGGTAAGGCCTTTTGGAATTCTTTATTATCAATAATCATAAAATGTGTTCCAATCCGTAGACAAATTCCTCTAATTGGTCACTAGCCTTAAGGGCAAGAGCAACGCCATGCATATAGGATTCACGGTTATAAGAATCTTGGCGGATAGTCAAACCTTCGCCTGGCGCGCCAAATTGGACAATTTGATGCGAATTTAGGCCAGGCAAACGGACACTATGGATAGGAATCCCTTTATAATCAGCCCCACGAGCCCCGGCTATCGATTCATTACGGTTAACGACAAGGCCTTCTTTTTGCTTTTGACTTTCGTGGATTAAATCCGCTGTCTTAATGGCGGTACCGCTAGGCGCATCTGCTTTTTGCGCATGGTGCATTTCAATAATTTCGACATGGTCCAAATATTTGGCGGCTTCTTGACTAAATAGTTGCATGAGGACGGATGATATTGCAAAATTAGGTGCAATCACTCCACCTAGTTTCTTTTCACTAGCTAAGGCTTGTAAGTGGCTAATTTCATCACTTTCTAAACCTGAAGTTCCAATGATAGGATGAATATTATGTTCAATATAGGTCTTACAATGATCATAAACCACACTTGGCTGGGTAAAATCAACTACAGCATCGACTTCAACCTCCTCTAAGGCTCCTTCCACATTAGAATAAATTGGCGCCAAGCTTTTAAAAGTTTCCAAGTCGTCTTGATGTTGGTCTAAATGATGGTTAACTAGGGCTGCTAGCGTAAAGTCTTCACTTTCATTAATCATATTGACAGTCGTCTGTCCCATTTTTCCTAAAAAACCAGTAACCATTACCTTCATCTTGATCGCTTCCTTTCACTATCAATCTTCATATGCACCATTATAGCATGACTTAAAGCTCCTGTTCCCAGTCTTTTACTTGGTCGATAACTGAGCTAAGCGCTGGGGATTGCTTGAGTTCTGGTTTATCAGCTAATAGTTTGACAATTTTTCTAAATTGCCCCTCTTCCCTTAAGAAATAGATATAATCCACTAAGAAGTCATTGTCATCTTTTAAATCGCGACTAGCCAGGTCATAATATTTTCGGGCTTGATCATAATTTTCCGTTTGATTATAGAACTGGGCCATTAACCAGTGACTATTTCCATCACTGATCCCCTTATCCTTCATGGCCTCAATAAGTTCTTGAGCCTTACCCTCATTATTGGAGTCTAATGCCAAACATAACAATTGTTGATAAGCTCTGATATTATCCTCATCAGCTTCTAGGACCTTCTCATAGTCTGCTTGGGCCCGCTTGAATTCCTTGAGGTAGAAATAGAAGTTTGCTCTTTCCATGTATAAGACGCTGGCATAAGGGTCCTTACTAATGGCTTCATTAATGACTCTTAGAGCCTGATCGCTTTCATGAAGCTCCCATTTACACTTGGCTAAAAGTAGGTAATAGGAAGGATCTAGCAAATTATTTTCATAGAGAGGACTTAGTAATTGGTCACAATAGCTATAATCCTCGTCGTGGTATGCGAGAAAGGCTAATTGTTCCTTCTCAGCCTGGCTCAGTGCGCTGTTTTCTTTATTAGAAAGCAGCTGAGCCGCCTTGTCATATTGACCGGTAGCAACTAGAGCATACTGATAGTTATCTTTCACTTCTTCTCTAATTTCAGGGCTCAGACCCTCCTTTTGACTTAGGTCATGGTAAAGTTTAAGGGCTTCTTTGAAGTCCCCCATAGTAAAGACTAATTGAGCCATACCAAATTCTATCGCCTCTTGACCAGGAGCCAGTTGGTTGGCTTCCTTCAATTTTGCAAGACTAACTTCAGGTAGACTGAGCATTTGGTAAGCGTCAGCTTCCAATAGCAAGGCTTCCAGATATAAATCATCATTTGGATCAATACTGAGTAAGTAATCCAAGCCCTCTTCATAGCGACCATCGTCCATAGCCAATTCTCCCAATAGCAAAGGCCAAGTCGCTTCACCGGGATAGCGCTTAGCGGCTTCCTGATAAATTGCCTTGGCATAGGGAATAAAGCCAAGTTGTTGGAAATTATAGCCTAGCTGAGCAAAATCTTCCTTACTTCCCCTTTTAATCAGTTGGTTAAGCAAGTCCGCTAATTTTTCTTGGGCTTGGTCATATTTTTCTTGAACAATCAGTTCGGTGATTTCTTCATATAATTCCTTCATGCTAACCTCCATATTTGTTTATTTTAGCATAGATATAAAGCTTAACCCTACCGATAAGTATAAATAAAAACTGCCAAGTCCTTCTGAGAACTTGGCAGTTTCAAGTTAAGGAAGATTAGCCCTTAACAACGTCTTTTAAACCTTTACCTGCTTTAAATGCAGGAACTTTACTTGCTGGAATTTGAATTTCTTCACCTGTTTGTGGGTTACGTCCCTTACGAGCGGCACGTTCACGTACTTCAAAATTACCAAAACCGATAATTTGAACATTTTCCCCATCAGCTAAAAAGTTTTCAATTGAAGAAAATACTGCATCAACGACTGGTTGAACATTTTTCTTAGATTCACCAGTTGATTCAGCTACTTTTTGTACTAAGTCAGCTTTATTAGCCATTTTTACACCTCCAAAAATATTTCCATTCTTCTCGTGAATGGAGAATTATCATCAATGACAATTCTCTATAAATATACCACAGAAAGCACGTCATAACAACATTTATACCTTATATTTCAATGTTTTACTGCCGATTTCTGCTAATGATATGCAGGGGCGTTCCGCTAAAATCAAAGGCTTGCCGAATTTGGTTAGCCAGGAAGCGCTCATAGGAAAAATGCATAAGATCAGTGTCGTTGACCATCACGACAAAGGTCGGTGGCCCTACGCTCACCTGAGTCATATAGTAAACTCGTAACTTTTTTCCTTTATCAGAAGGCGCTGGATTAATGCGGATAGCATCCGCCAAAACTTGATTAAGCAGGGAGGATTGAATCCGACGGTTAAAGTTTTCATGAACTTGGATAATAAGATCTGGAATCTTATCTAAACGCTGCTTACTTTTCGCAGAGACAAAAAGGATAGGGGCATAGGATAGGAATTGGAATTGAGCGCGGATATTATCTTCAAATTCCTTCATGGTGTGGCTGTCTTTTTTTAGGGCGTCCCATTTGTTAACTAGGATAATAATTCCCTTCCCTGCCTCATGAGCGTAGCCAGCTACGGTCTTATCTTGATCACGGATCCCTTCTTCGGCATTGAGGACGAGCAAGACAACAGATGCCTGTTCAATCGCAGACATCGACCGCATGACACTATATTTCTCAGTTGATTCAGAGACTCTCCCTTTTCGGCGAATCCCTGCAGTGTCAATAATTTTAAAACTGCGCTCATTATATGAAAAGTAAGTATCCACTGCATCTCGGGTGGTGCCAGCAATATCAGAAACAATCACACGGTTCTCACCCAAAATCGCATTTACTAAGGAGGATTTACCCACATTTGGCCGTCCAATTAAGGCAAAAGAAATCGTTTCCTCATCTTCGCTATCCTCATCTTCTAAAGGAAAGAGACGGTAGATTTCTGCCAAGAGATCTCCGATTCCTAGGCCATGTGCACCTGAAATTGGATAGGGATCATTAAGACCTAGTCGGTAAAAATCGTAAATTTCTGCTTGTAATTCGGGGTTATCCACCTTATTTACCGCTAAGAGGACAGGTTTATCAGACTTTTGCAGTAAGCGGGCGATCATTTCATCAGTTTTTGTAACCCCATCAACTACACTAGTCATCATAATAATTAAATCGGCCTCTTCCACTGCAATTTCTGCTTGCAGGCGGATTTGTTCGACAAAGGGTTCGTCGTTAAATTCAATCCCCCCAGTGTCAATTAAACGTAGCTTTCGACCCAGCCACTCTCCTTGGGCATAGACACGGTCACGAGTTACTCCAGGAACATCTTCAACGATGCTGATTCTTTGCCCGGCGATCCGGTTAAAAATTGTCGATTTCCCCACATTAGGTCGTCCGACAATGGCGATATTTAGGGTTTTCATCCATAGTCCCCTCCTTCTAGACGAATAAATATTCCAATCGGATTAAACAAAAATAGGGCCGGGATAACTCCCAGCCCTGTTTAATCTTTACTAATCTTCTGAAGAATCGTCAAGATTTAAGTCTTTTAGTTGGTCACCTAAAAGATCAGCGAATGAGAAGCCTGTGTCTTCGTCATTGCTACTTTGAGATGCTTGTGAACGTTTTGCTTGAGCCGGTTTGTTACGACGGTTATTTGCTTGGCTCTTACGTTCGCGACGTGGAGCTCTTTGTTCGTCTTTGTCGGACTCAGAACGTTCTGGAGCTTCTTCAAGCGCTTTGATTGATAAAGATAGACGGTGTTCTTCTGGATTTACATCAAGCACTTTGACTTTAATATCTTGGCCTTCTTCAAGTTTATCCGAAGGATGGTTGACATGTTCATGAGAAATTTGTGAAATGTGAACTAAACCTTCAACGCCAGGGAAAACTTCTACGAAAGCACCAAAGTCTACAATTCGGCGTACCACACCATCAAGTTCAGCGCCTTTAGGAGCTTTTTCTTCAATATCTTCCCAAGGACTTGGAGTAGCTGCCTTAGTAGATAAGGAGATACGATCACGGTCTTCATCGATTGACAAGATCTTCACCTTAACAGTTTGGCCAACTTCTAATTCATCAGAAGGATGGTTAACATGGTGGTGAGCAATTTGTGAAATGTGAACTAAACCATCAATACCACCTAAGTCAACAAAAGCACCAAAGTTAGCTAAGCGAGCGACAGTTCCTTCAACAACTTCGCCTTCTTCAAACTGTGCTAATTTTTCGGCACGTTCAGCTTCAGCTTGTTCACGAGCAATTTCTTTATGGGAAAGAATTAAACGGTTTTCTTGAGGATTAATTTCCACAATTTTCACTTCTAATTCTTTGCCTTTATATGGTGTGAAGTCACGTACAAAGTGGTCTTCAACCATAGAAGCTGGGATGAAGCCACGAACGCCAGCATCAACCACTAAACCGCCCTTAACAACTTTTGTTACTGGAACAGTAATGGTTTCTTCATTTTCAGCTTTTTCTTCTAATTCTTTCCAAACTTTCTTTTGTTCTAAACGACGACGAGAAAGTAAGAAAGTTCCGTTTTCTTTATCTTTAATGTGTTTTACAACCACTAATTCGAGAGTATCACCTACATTAGCGATTTCAGTGACATCATCAACATGGGAAGATGACAATTCACGGAAAGGTACGACCCCTTCAACACCAGCGCCTTCAATACCAACAATTAATTGATTGTTTTCATCAATGGTTAATACTTCTCCTGTTACCGTATCACCAATTTTCACTTCTTTTGTTTCTGCAAGCATATCCTCCATAGAAGGCATTTCTTCATTTGCCTCTACTTCGTTATTTGCTTGTTGTTCAAACTCATTTGTCATAAACTTATATCCTCTCCTGTAAATAAAAGTACTAACCATCGACACTTTGGTCAATGAATACCCTTCGATTATAACATGTTAATTTAAATAAGACAAATTTCTTAAAGCTTTTTTTAGATTTATCTTATTTATTTATTCTTTTTCCTCAATTAGACTCAATATCTTTTCTTCAACCTGGTCTAAATTCAAATCAGAACTATCAATAACAATAGCATCCCCAGCTGCTTTTAAGGGGCTATTTTCACGATGGGCATCGTAGTAATCACGAGCTTCAATTGCCTCAGTTAATTCTTCAATTGTTTGTTCGGATAGTCCTTTAGCCTGATTTTCTAAGAATCGTCTCTTCGCTCTAACTGCTGCTGAAGCGGTGAGAAAAATCTTAAGATCGGCATCAGGCAATACCACGGTTCCAATATCACGACCATCCATCACTAAGCCAGTATGGTTTCTAGCCCAACTTTGTTGTCGTTCAACCATAGCCTGGCGAACTCGGTCGATCGCAGAATAAGCAGAAACCGCTTGGGTAACATGGTCTTGACGGATTGCCTTAGTCACATCCCGTCCATTAAGGAAGATCTTTTGGCCTTCAGAGTCCGTCTCAAATTGAATATCGATACTTGCTAATAGGTCATTAAGTGCTGGTGAGTTTTCAGCTTCAATCTGTCCTTTTAAGGCCAAAAGAGTTACACAGCGGTACATGGCACCCGTATCCAAGTAAACATAGTTTAAACGTTCAGCCAATCGTTTAGCGATGGTACTCTTTCCCGAAGAAGCGGGGCCGTCAATAGCAATGTTAATTTTTTCATTTTCTACTCCTCAATTACTCAACCTTCGCGCCTATTGGTAGACCCGAAGAACCGTACCCGGTGCGATCGGTGAATTGGCATGTAAGCCGTTTAATTCCAGTAATTGATTCAGAGTCATTCCATGGTTAACCGCTATCCGATAAAGGTTATCTCCAGCAGAAACTTGATAACTTCCTACATTTTGATTTTGATTGGTATTTTGTTGATTTTGGTTTCGACTCGCTTGTTGACGGGATTGCTCTTGGGCAGCTGCTTGTTGTTGGGATTGTTGAACGGCTTGGGATTGTTCAGCTGCTTGACGGGCTTCCTGGGCAGCTTGTTGAGAAGCTTGAGCTGCTTGTTGGCTTTCTTCTTGTTTTTTACTTTCTTCTGCTTGTTTTGATTCCTCCGCCTTCTTGCTTTCTTCTTCGGCTTGTTTTTGGGAATCATTTTCAGACTTAGACACCATCACTTGGTCCACATTCATGCTTTCTGGTTGTTTTTGTTGGTTGCCGTAAATAATATAGGCTGCATAAGGGATCAAAATAAACAAGAGTCCTAGAGCAATCAAGACCTTGACCGTTGGAGATACACCCTTTTCCTTTTTATTTCTGGAAGACCGTGAATATTGACGGTTCTTCAAATTTTCGTACTCATCGGCCGAACTCGTCTCTGGTCCTGCTTCAACTTCCTCTTCTAAATTAGCATTTTCTTCCTCAACTGCTGGCTCTTCTTTTTTCCATTTATTTTTAAACTGATTCCAATTGTCCTTGAATGCCATGATTATTCCTCCTTTATTACTAGAAAATTGTAGCATTTATTAGGCAAAATGTCAGTATTTTCCTTAGTTAAACCATTGCTAACTAAGAAATAAGACATTAAGTCGCGCCCGCCAATCCTTCAACACTTTTTCTTTGGGATTCACCAAGCGATTAGGGGCCAAGGTCAGATATTCCTTAAAAGTTGCCGTATCTTCAAAGTCAGCCTGACAATGCGAGCAACAAAAGCGATTAGTACTTATCCTTTCCTTGGAAAAATGACTTAGCAAGTAACGACGATAACAGCTCTTTAAGGTGAGGTATTGAATCATTTGTTCGATTTCATTTTTCTTTATTTTTTGATAGTTTTGAAAGTCTTTCTGAATCTGCTCCTTATCCTGCGGTGAATAATTATAGTAAAAATAAGTGATTAAATTTTGGATTTGCTCCTCAAGTGCTAAGAAAGGCTGACTTTGCAAAAAACCAGCCCACTTGTAAGCCTGATTTAATCCTTGATAAAAAGGCACAGCTTGAGCGTCAATTTGCTCTTTAAAATAATTTAAACGGCTAATTTCTTGGGGATTAGAATAAAGTAATACCAAAGCCTCTTGGCCGTCACGACCACATCGGCCACTCTCTTGCAGATAGTCAGCTAATGATTGCGGAGCATGATAGTGAATAACAAAGCGTACATTGGCCTGGTTAATCCCCATGCCAAAAGCAGATGTGGCTAAAATCGCGTCAAGATGTCCCTTTTGAAATTGCTCTTGGACTTGCAAGCGCTCCTCACTAGTCTTGTCAGCATGGTAGCTGGCGAGCTTTAGCTGGCTGCTCGCTTTTAAATCTTGGTAAAGTTCTTCCAACTCCATTTTATTGTGGACATAAATGATTCCCGGCTTTGGTAAGGTCTCAAGCAAGGAATTAAGATGGAGAAACTTGTCCTTTTCATTAAGCTTCAATTGACCATAGAACAAATTAGGACGGTCCAAGGGGCATTGGACTTGCTGATAGCTTTCCCAATCACTAAACAAATGCTGGGCAATCTCTGCTAGTGTATTTTGACTAGCACTACCGCTCAGGGCTAGGGTTAAAGGATGATTTAAGGCTTGGCGAAATTGTCTGAGGGCACTGTACTCCGGGCGAAAATCATAGCCCCATTGAGAAATACAGTGCGCTTCATCAATGACCATCAGTTTGATAGCAATTTGCCTTAAGCGCCGTAAGACAGCGGGTTGGGAGAGCATTTCTGGTGACATAATAATAAATTGAAAGTCATGGAGATGATGAAGTAACCAGTTTTTTTCTTGTTTACTTAATTGACTAGTTATTGCCACACTTGCTTTAAAACCTAGTGCCTGCAACTGACTAACTTGGTCTTCCATCAATGCCAACAAAGGGGAGATAAGCAAAATGGGACCGGGATTTAAATACTGGTAGATCTGATAAATCAATGACTTGCCGCCAGCAGTAGGTAAAATACCAATCGTGTTTTCTCGCTTCTGTAAGTGGAGTAAAATTTCCTTTTGCCCAGGGCGAAAAGACTGGTAACCAAAGTGAGTCGCTAAGAGATCTTCTAACATCTTACTTGCTCCTTTCTGGCCTCTTTCACTTGCATCATTTGATAATAACGGTAAAGCCAATAAGGCGCTTTAGGAAAAGCCTTCTGAAAACTTTCAAAGTGATTATAAGCAAGCGACCAATCAATCTTCTTTAAATCTGCGCCGAACAAGTCACTGGCTTCCTGGGCTAAAACTTCTGGACGAGAAAGCATAATGTCCACATAATGATCGGCTATGGTAGAAACTTTTAAATGACGGTTTTTAGCAATTTTTTCTAATGAATAGCCCTGTTTAATATAACCATAGCTCACATTAGCGGAATCTGACCAAGGAGGATAGGGGGCAATAAAGCTTTCAAAAAAGCTTTTTAAGAGGGGGTAAGTATCCGCGGATAGAACTGTGATCATGAGGCGATCAATTAAACTACTATAGTACAAATGGCATTGGTCTAAAGTAAAATGATAACGACTTGCTAATTCTTCATAAGTCAGCGCTGGCAAGTCAACATAACCGATCCGAGCCAATAACATATCGGCCTGCTCCAGTGGCCAAGCAGCTAAAATTGCTTCTAATTCCTGGCCTAGTATAGTCGCTAACTCCTTTTTACGATACTTTTTTTGCGTCCAAGCAAAGAAGCACTTGACCTGGTATTGAATTTGAGCACTTTGTGTAAGGGGTTGGTAGCTTTTTTCACCATGGCTAGCATTAGCTAGAGCTTGAAAGAATAAGAGTAGACTAGTCTGTATAGCCTGGTGGTTAGCTTTTGGAAATAGCCCCTGCCGGTATTTTAGACCAGCCAATAAAGTTTGCATATCAGTCTCTGGCTCATGATCAACCTGGCCTAACTTTTCCCAGCTTAACTTGGATAATTGAGGACATAAGTTAAATAAGAATAAGAGCTGGTGACTATAGGCGTAAAACAAGCTAGAGGGTGTGCGTTTACCAATAAGAATTTGATAAAGTGTATTTTGATTCAAGTCTGCTGTGCCTTTCTTGACTTCAGCTAAGAGTTCTAACATCTTTTCACCCCTCATTGTCTATTTTCACATTCATTATAGCGAAGACCTACGAAAAAGGAAAAAGAAGAGGCAGATGAAAGACCAATCGAAATAAATCCTATTAATTTTATCTATTTAACTCACCATTACTGATCAATACGACTTTGTAATTCTTACTAAGTCTGATCTCAATAATTTAGCCTTTATTTAATTTTTGGGATAGCTATCCCAAGGATTGTATATTAAAAATCAAATTCTTATGTTTTAATGTAATAAGACTATTTGTTTTTACGCATCAAGACTGCATGTGTATCATAACTGTTTTTCTAAAAAGCAAGACCACTATTTAAAAAGACATTTACTATCAACATGATTGAGATTAAAAACAAAAAGGACGACTGGATAATTTTCCAAGTCGTCTTTAATTTTTCTTACAGAAGGGAGTAATATTTAAATGGATACATCAACAGACCAAACAATGGCCAAGCTACTGAGTAAATTAGACCAGCGGCGCTTAAATATTATCAAATACCTCATTAGCAGTGATCAAGAAATGGTGGCCATCAAAGAATTAAAGAACCATTTTAATTGTTCATCACAGACAATAATTTCTGACTTAAAGCAACTCATTCTCATTTTTCCCGACAAACTACAGTTTGAAATGAAATATAAATACATCAAATTAGTTGCTTCTACCCCGCCTCAGCTTAATGCATTTTATCCTTACTTTTTTAGCAATAGTATTTATTTCATTTTAATACGAACCATTTTCAGTCAAAAAATTTACTATATTTCTTATATGTGCGAAAAGTTATTCGTTAGTCGGTCTACTCTTTATCGCATCATTGATTCCATTAACCAATTTTTTACCAGTTATTATCCAAGTCTCAGTCTCACCATGAACCCCTTTACTATTGAGGGTCCCGAACGTGAGGTAAGGAAATTTTATTACGATTTTTTGAATTTGGTTACCAGTTAACCCAATGGCCTTTTAATGAGGTGAGTCATCAGGATATTAACAAAATCTCCCTCTACTTAAGGCACTCCATGCCTAGCCTAGGACTTTATAGTAGTCACCCCTTGTTCCCCATTATTCTTGCCATCAATTTAATTCGTTATAAGCATAAAGACCTGGTCCAAGACGGTTACTTACCAAGGGACCTATCGAGCCTACAAGAATCCTTAACCGCCACAAAAGCCCAATTTACTATCTTTGATATCGAGTATCGCCTAAAAATATCCATCAATTCTGAAGCCGTCCGTCAACTCTTAGTCGGTCTAGCACCACACACCACCTACTTATCTATCCAAGCTTTAAAGGAAGAAATTCGTTCTTCAAATGATCATTCTCAAGCCATCGCTAACTTCTTTAAAGAATTGGATCAACTAACGACCAGCCAGCAATTAAGTCCTTTAGACCAAGATAAGAAGGATCTGTTGCTTTTATTACTCTATAATTGCTGCCAGGATAAGCTCGATGTAAAGGAAAATGAAAATTATTCTAAGATGCAGTTGACTGCTTTAGAAATCAGTAATTTAAAGGAAAAATGGGAACTCATCCTTCCCGGCTTTAACGCCCGTCTACAGCCAATTCTAGAAAGTTTTCAATCCTATTTCAGTAAAGGGCTAATGGCCAAACGTACGGCTATTATGTTTTCTTATGTCTATTCATTTTATCCCTTAACAATCAATCATTTTTATAAGGACTATAAACGCCTAAATATCGCGGTTTATACCGGTCGTTCTTACAGCACTGGAGAAATCTGTGGAAAACTCCACCTGTTTTTTGGCTCATTAATTGAGGTCACCCCCATCACAGATACTTACTTTATGGAAGACCTAGACCATTCAAGGATTGATATTTTATTAACCACCTACCCCTTATTTAATCTTAAGGTCATAACCATTCATACAATAAAGGATGATCTAACGACTGAAGATTTAGGTTGGATTTACCAAATGATTAACCAACTCAAATTTTCCTAAAGTCCAGGAAGAAGAATGCCATCTTCACAACACGAAACATATAAAAACACCAGCTTAAGAAGTTAAGCAAGTATTAGCTTCTCATTAAGCTGGTGTCTTTTTTATTTCAATGGCAAGGGATTTACCTAGCGAATAATAATTGCCCTGAACTAAACTAAACGCCGCTTAGCCACAGGTAAGGCAGCCGATAAAACAATAAAGTTAGCTATCGAAATAATCAGACCCTTGAGTAAATTAAAGGGAACTATGCCATAAAGAATATATTCCTGCATGTTAGGAATTTCGAAATTCATCACAGCCATATAGAAGGGAGTAATGACATAGTAGTTAGCCAAAGAAAGGACAAACGTCATTAATACGCTACCGATTGCAAAAGCAAAGCAGACTTTGACATAGTACTTAGCCGTTTCAACTTGTTTGCTCAAACGAAGATCATAATTACGTAAAATATAGTAAATTGGCAAGCAATAAGAAAGAGTAGCTATGAAAGAAGCCATATCTCCGATTGGGTAACCTGCATTGCCACCTGTTTGCATATAGTGTAAAAAGTTCCGTACAAAAGCAGCCCCTGCACCACTCCATGGACCAAACAAAAAGGTGGTGAATAGGATCGGTACATCAGAAAAATCGACCTTTAAGAAAGGTATAGCAGGCAATATCGGAAAAGAAAACATCATAAGGATAAAGGCAATAGCCCCCATAACTGCGGTAACAATTAACTGACGTGTACTTGTTTTCATAACAATTTCCCCTTTCTTCTTCTCAGTCAGGGTTAATTGTTATTTCTTGAAAATAAAAAATTCCTTTCACCGAAAGTCTTCAATGAAAAGAATTAATTAGTAAGTATTTACTATCTTCTCCCATTCTGACTTTACAGTCGGTACTAGAATTTCACTAGTTCTATCAGCTCACTGATTCGCGGACTATCACCGCCGATCGGGAATCTAACCCTGCCCCGAAGATTTCATTTATTTAATTTTACAGATAAATTATAACCCTATTATAGGAGAAATGCAAGCGTTTTATTTTTGTAAGGCATATTGTTTTAAAC
Organism: Aerococcus sp. Group 1; assembly: GCF_000193205.1. Classification (NCBI taxonomy): domain Bacteria; kingdom Bacillati; phylum Bacillota; class Bacilli; order Lactobacillales; family Aerococcaceae; genus Aerococcus; species Aerococcus sp. Group 1. The sequence continues at coordinate 1,367,321 of NC_015278.1, forward strand.
GCTCAACTTCAGCTTTTAATAATGGCCGGTATTCACCCACTCCTAGACCTTCAGTCGTTAAAAAGCCATAGCGTTCGCGGTTCAAACGTTTTACGGGATGGCCAACTGCTTCAAGCATCTTACGGACTTGACGATTACGTCCTTCATGAATTGTCAACTCAACGGTTGCATTTTCCTTAGCAGCCTTATTTTTCCGAATGCGTGCCCTAGCCTTAGCGGTTTTCTGCCCGTCTATCACTAGACCTTCTTCTAAGCGCTTAAGAGCATCAGGGCTAGGATAGCCCTTTACCTTAGCCACGTAGACCTTATCAATTTCGTAACGAGGATGCATTAATAAATTGGCAAATTCCCCATCATTGGTTAAAAGTAAGACTCCGGTCGTATGATAATCTAAGCGCCCGATAGGATAAATACGTTGGGGGATCTCTTTAAAATAATCAACCACTACTTTTCTGCCCTTATCATCAGCAACAGAAGAAATGACCCCATCCGGCTTATTAAATAAGTAGTAAACGGGTTCTTCTTTATATATAGGCACCTGGTCAACTTCAACGAGGTCCTTCTTGGTGACCTTAGTGCCGAGTTCAGTAACCACCTGGCCGTTGACCCGCACCCGGCCAGCAAGGATTAATTTTTCGGCATCGCGTCTCGAAGCCACACCAGCATGGGCAATGACCTTTTGTAATCTTTCCATTATTTATCTCCTTCTTCATCAAATAAGCCCTTATCTTCCTCATCTTCAGGTAAAAGCGATGATATATCAGGGAGGTCAGCTATTGAATTCAATCCAAAATATTGATAAAAATAATTAGTTACTTGGTAAAGAATCGGACGCCCAGGACCTTCTTTTCGCCCTACTTCTTCAATCAAGTCATGCAATAAGAGGCGTTTAATCATAGCTTGCGATTGAACTCCCCTGATTTCATCAATTTCTAATCGGGTAATTGGGCCTTGGTAGGCAATCACTGCCAAGGTTTCCAAGGCTTGTTGGGACAGCTTCAAAGCAAAGGGACTGACTGCATATTTTTGGATTAAGTCAGCATAGATCTTTTGAGTCAGTAATTGATAGCGCCCCCCTAGACATACTAATTCTAGCCCCCGCTGACTATCAGTTTTTAATTTTTTGTCTAAGTTCCATAAACTATACTGGACCTTTTCTTTAGAAAGATCTAAAAGATTAGCTAGTTCCTCTAGGCTAAGGCCTTCCTCACCAGCAACAAATAATAAACTTTCGCAAGCACCCTCAATGGTCAATCCCCATCATCCTTCTTTTGTATGCTTATATCTGCAGCAATCTGATCCTGCTGGATAAGTAATTTTCCTTGTTTAACTAATTGTAACAGAGCCAGAAAATAAGTCACCACTTTCTCTCTGTTAGGCTGATTCGAACTCAGCAAATAAAAAAGGACAAGTGGTCTGACTCTTGGTCCAAGGCTTCTTCGATACTCGTAATCGCCTCATCAATTGTAAAAGTTTCCCCTTTTACAGTTCTTTCTAGTGGTTGTTCCTGCTTCAAGCGTAAAAACATTTTTTTAAAGGCCGATAAGAGGTCTTCACTGCTTACTTCGTTTTCAGGCAAGGGTACAACGGCTTGTAAATCCGAGAGGTCACTGGCCTCTTTAGAGTAACTCAAAGACCGGTCAGCTTGTTTTTCTTCTAAGATAGCTGAGACAGCCTTATATTGCTTATAGGTTAGTAATTGTTGGACCAAATCGGCTCGTGGATCGTCTTCCTCTTCTTTTTCCATAGCTTTTTTGGGTAAGAGTAATTTAGTCTTAATTTCAATTAAACTGGCCGCCATAATCAAATAGTCACTGGCTAGTTCCAAGTCCCTTTTTTGGTGGCGGTGAATTGTTTCTAAATATTGGTTGGTGATATCAACAATGGGAATGTCAAAAATATCAACTTCCATCTGCTTAATTAAATGCAAAAGCAAATCTAGCGGCCCCTCAAAAGCCGCTAGATCGATGTGTAATTCATCATTAGAAGTTTCAGTGTTTTCTTGCTTAGTTTTATTCATAAACCTTCCTCATCGTGATGAATGATATGTGGCATGGTACGTTGCTCATGTAAGGCCCATCCTTTTAAGATATCAGACATAGCTAGTGAGCCGCTAATGGTATACATAGGAAATTCCTGGGTTAAAGCAGTCAGCATGGCATAGGTAATCTCATTTTGGTCGAAAGAAGGATTAACTGAGCTATAACGTACTAATACTAATTCTTTTTCCTCATCTTGGTCAAAACCAATAATACCGACAATATTATCGGTTTCTTCATCACGCCATAAATAGAGTTGACGTTTACCTGTTTTTATACGCTTCATTTCTGCCATCAAGTCATCCATAGACTTATAGGCATCTAGATAAGATAATAAACCCATAACTACTTTCTCATAATTTGAAATGTATGGAATTAGCATAACTCACCTAACCTCTCTTAAAGATTCTATGGTTCATAGACTATCACAAACGCCCCAAAAAGAAAATACTCACTTTTCTAAGCAAATATCCAATACCATAAAATAGAAAACTTTTTGAAAAAACATCTTAAATATCTAAGGCCTTAAATACTTTGGTTAAGGAGTCCTCAAAGACCAACGTATCTTTTCTATCCACTTGAATCTTTGTTTTATTAATGACTGCTAAATAAGAGCCATTAAAATAATCAATTAAACCAGCGGCAGGATAGACTCTTAAAGAAGTCCCCGCAACGATCATCAAGTCCGCTTGCTCAATGGCTCTAACCGCCCCTAATATCTCTTTTTGATCGAGTGCCTCTTCATAAAGAACGACATTAGGACGTACGATGGCCTGGTCAAAGCTGCATCGTGGGATCCCTTGATCATCTTTTTCTAAGTCTTCTGTCCGATAGTGTCGTTTACATTTTAGACAGTAATTATCCCAGACATTGCCATGTAATTCATAAACTTTTTGACTTCCCGCCTCTTGGTGAAGACCATCGATATTTTGAGTGACAATGGCAACTTCTTTCCCCTTAGCTTCTAAATCAGCTAAATAGCGGTGACAGGCATTGGGTTTAGCATCTGGATAAACTAAATGATCAAAGTAATAGTCAAAAAATATTTGGGGATATTTCTCAAAGAAAGAATGTGAAATAATTTCTTCTGCACTGACCTGATATCCAGAATCTTGCATAAATAAACCATCCGCAGAACGAAAATCAGGAATGCCACTTGCTGTGGATACTCCTGCTCCTCCAAAGAAGACGATCCGATCACTTTCATAAATCATATTTTTTAAAGTTTCGATCTTATTCATTACCAGCCCTCCTATAGTTCTATTGTATCAAAGTTTAGCATGATCTTCGAATGGCTTTTCCCTTCATTTCTTTTCTATGCCTATTAAAGTAATGATATAATAATATCAACTTAAATGTAGAAAGGACCTATTTAATGAAGCCATTCAAGAAAATCATTGCCTTGGCCTGCCTCTGTGCGACCTTATTCTTTCTAAGTGCTTGCTCTTCGCAAAACAAAACCGATGACCTATTTTTTAGTGATCTCTTTACCACTTGGCAAAAGAAACAGGAAGCAGCTAGCCAAGTAGATAAAAATAGTGACAATGCCGGTAGTCAAGCTCTCATCAATTCCTTCAATACTGAGTGGGAGGAAATGAAAAAGTATCAAGACCAAAGCTTTAAAGATAAAGATTTAGAAAATAAGGTGAAGAACTACTTAAATGAATTAAAAGCTTGTGTGGATGCTTTGAACCAAGAGCCGGCTACTATCGATAGTCAGACTGCTTTTAATGATCATTACCGGAAGCGAATTGATATCCTGAAAGACTTATCCCAAGATTCACGCTTTATCATTCAAGCAGAAGCTTTGGAAGAAATTGACGCAGATAAAAATTCCAAGGCCCTTGAAGAGGCTAAAGAAAATCTTGACTTCCGTAAAGCAGCCTATTCTCAACTTGAAGAGGATTTAAATAATTTACAGTTCACTGTTGACCAAGCGGCAAGTACTGACCAAAGCATTGTCATGACAGGGACATTAACTAACCATGCCAAAGCTGACTTGGTGAATTTAGGGATAACCATTAAATTTGTCGATGCTGACCAAAAAGAGTTAGCTTCTGATACTTGGAAGACTGACCGACTCAAACAAGGTGAAAGTCAAACTGTAACCATTAAGAATACCGCTCCTCAAGCAGCTCACATCCAAATCGAATTGAATGACGGCCTGTCTATTGAAAAATAATATCAATCTCAGAGGATAAATAAATGCTGATAAGGTCTATTTCGGATACTTAGCGAAGACATCTTAAAAGAGTCACCACTACAGAAAGAGCCTGGGACTTTTGTCCCAGGCTCTTTTGACTTTTGTCACACTCTCCTATGCTCTCGGAAAAGTTTTTTTATAAATTTCGCGCATATGTTGCGAATGGATGTGGGTATAAATTTGCGTGGTAGAAATGTCAGCATGGCCCAGGAGTTCTTGAACCACTCTTAAGTCTGCCCCATTTTCCAATAAGTGGGTTGCAAATGAGTGCCGCAAGGTATGGGGGCTGACTTCTTTTGTTATCCCAGCAGCTTGGATATATTGCTTGAGCTTCTTCCAAACCCCCTGCCGACTAAGGGGACGTCCGTGATGGTTCAAATAAATCATCCCTTGAGATTGGTCATTTTCTCCCAAGAGTTTGAGGCGGCTCTCTTTGAGATAAGTCTGTAGCCAATCTTTGGCCACTTCTCCAAGAGGAATGATGCGCTCCTTGTTGCCCTTACCAATCGTTTGGAGAAAGCCGAGATCTTCGTGAAAATCACTAATTTTTAAATGGACCAATTCGCTTACCCGCAGTCCACTCGCGTAAAGTAACTCTAATAAACTACGATCTCGCAAGCCAAGGGTCGAATTGACGTCCGGCATTTCTAACAAACGATCAACTTCTTCAACACTTAGCACTTGAGGGAGCTGCTGTTTCTTCTTAGGCAAGGAGATATTTTCCACCGGGTTTTCTTCAATCACTGAGTCCAAAATCAAATATTTAAAGAAGTGACGTAGGGTCGATAAATACTGACTCATGGTTGAGACTGCCCGACCCTTTTGGTTTAAATTTTCTAGCTGTTGGATAATATCCTGGCGTTTGACGGCTTGAATATCCTCAATCCCCGCTTCAGACAAAATCATTTGAAATTGATTTAAAACATTATGGTAAGTTTTAATGGTATTTTCCGAAAGGCCTTGTTCTACCCGTAAAGCAATTAAAAAATCCTCAATCAAATCATTGATAGTCAAAAAATCACTTATCCTTTAAAGTTATCCCATCTTCATTTTGTTCAATTCGCTGAGTTTTCATCAGGTGGCCCAAGGCACGTTTAAATTGGGCCTTAGAAATATTAAAGGCTGATCGAATCGCATTGGGGTCACTCTTATCGTTATAAGGCAAAAAGCCCTCAGGAGTACGTTTTAAGACTTGATAAATCATTTCGGCATCATCATTGATTACTTCGAAAGCACGTGGCTTTAGGGATAAGTTTAGATTTCCATTTTGACCGATACCAATAACCCGAGCTTCCACCTCTTCTCCTAGGCGGGGCTCTACTTCCCATTCACTGGGGTGAATAAAAGCCAAGTAGTAATCCTCTGTGATTAAGTGGCTCCCATTCAGTTTACACTGGTAAACCCGAGCTTTTTTGACTTGATTAATCCAACGCTTTTCATTTCCCTTAACTTTACTGGTTAAAGACTGGACAACCACAGAATCGGCTAGCTTAGCCCATTGCCTGTCCTTACGATCTACGGATAATTTCACATAGAGCTTATCGCCCTTTTTAGGCCAAAGCCCTGTTTCACTGGGTAACTCATCCATAGACAGGACCATATCCTTATCTGGAAGGCCAATATCTAAAAAGACACCTAGATCATGGCGAACTTGGGTGACCTCAGCCCAGCCATAGGTATTTTGTCGACTCTCGGGGAAATCTAGAGTCGCTTTGGCTTGATTTTTTTGATTAGTATAGATAAACACTGGGATTTCTTGTCCAATATTCAGCGATTTTATCTTATCACTGGGGTTTAATTCAAAGGTCTTTCCCTCGAACTGGACATAATAATTCTTTGCATTATAGTCACTCACTCTAGCAGAGACTACACTAGCTAGTTCTTTCATTTACTGGTCTCCTTCATATCGATTTCTTTAAGTATAGCATAGACGCGGCCCTCCCCAAATGAATTGCCAGAAGGCCTATAGGGAAAAATAAAAAAGCCAGTACCTAATAGGCACTGACTTCGTCTCGTTCAGGCTTAGATAGTCGTCGTGGCACCATCATAAACCATACCGCGACGTGCATCCAAGGTAATCAATTGGCCTTCTTCAAGAATGTTCGTCGCATCTTTAGCATTAACGATAACCGGAGTCCCGGTATTGACACTCATTACAGCAGCATGGCTAGTTAGTGTGGCGTTTTCTACAATAACAGCCCCTGCCTTCTTAATGGCTTCATTATAGCGTTCATCAGTTGTAGAAACCACTAAGATGTTATCATGGTTAGCTTTTTCAATGGCTTCTTCTGGGCTTTGAGCTTTAACCACGTGTCCAATGACTGATTGATTTCCTAGCCCTTGAGCTTCAATCAAACGTTCACCAATCATTTGAATCTTCATCAAGTTGGTGGTCCCTGTTTCCCCAACCGGTACACCAGCTGTAATAAGGATAAGGTCGCCATCTTTAGCGTAGTCTTCTTCTTTAGCAATTTGGGTGGCAAGTAAGGTCATTTCATCGGTAGATGCCGGTTTTTCAATGACCATTGGAACCACACCACGGCTAAGTAATAACTTATGCGCACGACTTTCAGAGAAGGTAAGCGCTAAGATCATGGCATTAGGACGGTACTTAGAAATTAAACGAGCAGTATGACCTGAATTTGTTGCAGCAACGATGGTTTGAATATTCAAATTGCGAGCTGTATGGGCAACAGATTGGGCAATGGCTTCAGAAACATCACTGTTTTGATATTCTTTAAGGGCTTGTTGGGCTTGACCACGTAATTCGCTTTCACGTTCAGTAGTCATAGCGATACGGGTCATGGTCTTAACGGCTTCAAGTGGGTAGTCACCAGCAGCTGTTTCACCGGATAACATAATCGCATCGGTACCGTCTAGAATGGCATTAGCAACGTCAGAAGCTTCAGCCCGGGTTGGACGTGGGTTACGTTGCATAGAATCTAACATTTGGGTAGCAGTAATAACTGGTTTACCAGCCGCATTACACTTACGGATTAATTCTTTTTGAACAACTGGCACCATCTCAGTTGGTATTTCTACCCCTAGGTCACCACGGGCAACCATTAAACCATCAGAAACTTGCAAAATCCCGTCAATATTATCTACCCCTTCTTGGGTTTCAATTTTAGGGATAATTTGAACTGTTTCGTTCCCGGTTTCTTCTAAAATTTCGCGAATCTCTAAAACATCTTCTGGCTTACGAACAAAGGAAGCAGCGATAATGTCAATTCCATTTTCTAGGCCAAAACGAATGTCGGCTTCATCTTTTTCAGTGATACCAGGTAGGGATACGGAAACGCCAGGAATATTAACCCCCTTCTTGTCTTTGATTAAACCACTATTTTCCACAACAGTGGTAACAATTCCCTTATCAAAGTCAATGTCAGTAACACGTAAATCAACTAAACCATCATCAATGAGAATATGAGAATCAACATGAACATCATTAATTAATTGAGGATAAGTGACTGAAATCATGTCTTGGGTTCCTTCAACTTCAGTCATAGAAATTTTAACGGTTTTACCCTTTTCTAAGAAAACCGGAGCATGGTCCTTCATGTTATGGGTACGAATTTCAGGACCCTTGGTATCTAGCATAACCGCAATCCGTTTTCCAGCTTCACGTTCCACTTGGCGAATTGCTTTGATGCGGGCTAAGTGTTCATCGTGGTCACCGTGAGAAAAGTTCATCCGGGCAACGTCCATACCTGCTTTAGCCAGTTCGACTAGGGTTTCTGGATCTTCTGAAGCAGGTCCAATCGTACATACAACTTTGGTTTTCTTTAATAATTTCATATCAAATGGCATTTCATTTTCTCCTTTTATTTTTAAGACCAAACTGAGGTTTCTTGGTTAAGATCATAGAGATATTTATTGAGCGTATTACGTTTTTGACGGTCGTCTTTTTTCTCTAGGGCATTTTCAATGTCGGTATAGACAATTTTATTATCTACAATTCCCATACATATTCCAGATTGACCCTTGCTTAAAGCTTCAACCGCTGCATGTCCTAAAGAAGTTGCTAACATACGGTCCTTAGCGCTTGGTGATCCTCCACGTTGAACGTGTCCTAATACGGTAGTCCGAATGTGGTAATTTCCATATTCATCCAGTAAATCAGCAAATTTATAGCCTGGCATAACGCCTTCAGCTAAAACAATGAGGGTATGCTTCTTACCCTTTTCACGTCCTTGATTAATTTGGTCAACGACCTCTTGGATATCAAAATTAATTTCTGGAATAATCACTTGGTCAGCACCACATCCAATGCCAGACCATAAGGCGATATCTCCAGCATGCCGCCCCATTACTTCAACCACAAAAGTCCGCATGTGGCTTTTGGCGGTATCTCTTAACTTATCCAAAGCTTCTAGGGCAGTGTTGCATGCCGTATCAAAACCGATGGTAAAGTCAGTACCAGGAATATCATTATCGATTGTTCCAGGAATACCAACCGTTGGGAAGCCACGTCGTGACAAGGCTAAAGCCCCTTGGTAGGACCCGTCTCCGCCAATGACAACCAAGCCGTCAATTTCATGACGTTTTAATTGTTCTAAGGCTTTGAGTTGGCCTTCTTCCTCTGCAAATTCAGGGTAGCGGGCTGTAAACAGAATCGTTCCGCCACGCGAAGATAGGGTGGAAACATCAGCAGCAGTCATTTGGAAAATATCTCCATCTGCTAAGCCACGGAATCCATAACGTACCCCATAAGCTTCGTTACCATCAAAAATGATCTTACGTACGATTGCGCGGATCGCAGCATTCATGCCAGGAGCATCGCCACCGCTTGTTAAGACCGCAATTTTTTTTGCCATATAAATCTTATCCTTTCTTTTCCCTTCACGTCATATAATATCATGTTTCTAAGCTGATTACTAAGGGTTTTCCTATTAAAACGATTTCATTAATAAAGAACATTCTCAGAGCCGTAAATTTTTCTTAATTCTTGAATGACTTCGGGGCGGGCTTGAACAGCAAAGCACTCACCCAATTGATATTTTTTCTGTTCTTTGGCCATGGTGAAAGTTAATTTAACCCTGCCGTGATACTGGTTGATAAGAGCAAGGAGGTCTGCTTTTTTCTCACTCGCCAGCTGGCTACTTGCCACGCGAATGTTTATTGTTTGAATCGAGTTCAGTCGTTTCCTTTCCAATTCAGTGAGTAACTGATGATTTAAGGGTTGACACTGGTCTAAAACCACTTGCAAGCCCTGTTTCCTGGTCTGAGTCTTGCCTTGGACAAGGACTTGCAGGCCTTCCCTTATGTAGGCAGCAAAATCAATATAAGCTTTAGGAAAAGCAATCACCTCAACTTCACTATGCTCATCACGCAAAGTTAAGAAAGCCATGGGCTGGTTCTTTTTCGTTTGAATTCTTTTCACCTTGACAATTTCTCCAATAATCGTCACCTGACTTTTATCGCTTAACTTATTGATGGGTTGAATTTGACCATTTTGGTAGTAAGGACGGTAGTCACTATATAATTCGACGCTAATGGACTGACCCAGGGTTTCTTGCTCCCCCTCCAAAAGAAGACGATCATCATACTCATTCAAATGCTTAATTTCAGGAGCATAAAGCTCGCGATTCTCCTGATTGAACAAGGAAAGTTGCTGGTTGTTGCTTCCGCCAAATAAGTTCACCGCTTCTAGTAACTTTGGTAAAGCCTCTTCTATTAAGGTGCGGCGATTATATCCAAAGCTGTCCAAAGCTCCCGCAAGCGCTAATTTTTCCAGATTGTCAGCCTTTGAATAGTTTTTTGGCAGGCGTTGAATAAAGTCTCCCAATGACCGATACTGCCCCCCATTGAGCCGTTCCTGGACAATGGCTGTGGTAAAGTTTCGCATCAAGCCACGAATATCAGCAAGACCGAGTAAAATATGCTGGTCATCAACTACCTGCATGGTTGTATATGACCGGTTGACATCGGGGAGTTGGAGCTTAACTTGGCAAAGACTAGCCTCATAAGTTAATTGCTGACCCTTAGTCTCATAAATCTTATGTTGCAAGAGATTCCCATAGTAAAAGGCGGCCGGATAGTGAACCTTTAGCCAGGCCATCTCATAAGCTAAATAGGAATAAGCATAAGCATGTGACTTGTTAAATCCATAATCAGCAAAAGCTTCAATGTAGGAATAAATTTTTGGGGCAACGCTTTGGCTGTAGCCCTTAGCAACAGCTTGGCGGATAAATTTCGCCTGTAAGCGGTCCATGGTTGCCTTATCTTTCTTACTGATCGTCCGCCGTAAGATATCAGCTTCTCCCAAAGAAAATCCAGCAATTTTTTGGGCAACTTGCATGACTTGTTCCTGATAGACAATAATCCCATAAGTTTCCTTCAAGATACCTTCTAAGTCCGGATGGGGGTAAGTAATCGGCTCCTTACCATGTTTACGATTGACAAAGTGATTAATTTGTTGCATGGGACCTGGCCGGTAGAGTGCATTTACTGCTGCAAGGTCCGCCATTGAACTTGGCTTCACTCGCCTCAAGACACGGCGAATCCCATTCGATTCAAATTGAAAGACACCCAAGGTATTGGCTTGACTAAAGACACGATAGACCGATTGATCATTACGAGGAAAGTCTATAGGACGTAAGCGACTTTTGCTGATTTTTTCCGCTGCTCTGACACTATTGGCTAAAATCGTTAAGTTACTTAAACTCAAAAAGTCAATTTTTAATAAACCAATCCGCTCAATTTCATGCATGGTGTATTGGGACTGGTGAATGGAATGGTTAAGGGCAGCCTGTAAGGGGATAAAATCGGTCAAGTCTTGGTCACTGAGAATAACCCCTGCCGCATGGGTAGAGACGTGGCGAGGCAAGCCTTCAATCTTTTTAGCGGTCTGAAACCAGAGCTGGCCATCCTCCTCTTCTGCTATATATTGTTGGAGTTGGCTGGAACTTTGATAAGCTTCTTCAAGAGTCTGATTTTGCGAGCTAATGGTATTGGCCCAACGGCTCATAGTCGCTTGACTCTTATTAAAAGCATTACCGACGTCCCTGATGGCCTTGCGGGCAGCAAAGGTACCAAAGGTAGAAATTTGAGCCACGTGGTCACTACCATATTTGTGATAGACATAATTCAAAATATCCTGGCGCTTATCATCAGGAAAGTCCAAATCAATATCCGGCATCGACTGGCGTTCAGGATTAAGAAAACGCTCAAAAAGTAAATGATTTCTTATAGGGTCTACATCGGTAATAAAGAGACAATAAGCTACCAAGGAACCCGCAGCAGATCCTCGACCTGGTCCGGTCATAATATGCTTCTTATGAGCATAATCCATCACGTCCCAAACAATGAGAAAATAATCATTGAAGCCCATTTGATCAATAATGGAAAGTTCGTAATCCAAGCGCTCTCGGTAACTTTGCTCATTACCCACCCGCTTAGACAGACCTTGATAGGCTAAATCTTTGAGAAATTCCTTACTACTTTGCCCTGATTCAATGGGATACTTGGGCAAAAGCGCTTGGTCAAACTGAATGTCTAAATGAACCCCATCAAAAGCCTCTGACACTTGGTCAAAAGCCTTAGCTAGTCCCTTGTTTTGGTAGGATTCTTGATAAGACGCTAGACTCCTTAGAAAAAACTGCCCTTCTGCCCCTGCTTTTTCTCGGTAATTATCTAGAGGCTGATTGACTTCAATAGCAGCTAATACATCCTGGGTAAAGACATCATTTTTTGACAAATAAGCCAACTTTGACTGAGCGATCAAGGGAATCTGACTTTCCTTAGCCAGGTCTTCCAAGGCTGCTTGATGGTAGAGATAAGATTCATCAACCCCCATATATAAGTCAGAAGCCTTGAAGATTTCCCGTAATTTATCTAAGAAGGCAGCGGCCTCTTCTTCACGCTGTTGCTTGAGAAAATGCATATGTGGGCCATTATTAGCTTCTATGATAGTGATCCAATTGCGGTGGTTGTTAAAGATAAAGTCTCTAACCGCCTGATAATCAATTGGCTCTTGGCTTTTAATTAAGGAACTTAAGCGCATAAGAGAGCGGTAGCCTTGATCATTTTTAGCATAAATCAGCCACTCTTCTTGGTCACGCTGGTCAGGACGTTGAATTGAAACGGTCATTCCAATTAAGGGATTGATGTCATAATGCTTACAATAATTATAAAAATCAATCACCCCATACATCACATTGACATCACTTATCGCTAAGTTTTGATAGTCTAAGGCTTTGGCCGCTTCGACATAATCCTTTACCGGCATGGGACTCTTTAAAAGCGTATAGGATGTATTCACATTTAGGGGTGTAAACACGATAGACCAACTCCTTTTAACATGATAAAAACCATCAGTTTAGCCAGCTTATTTACATATAATCACCGCTTACTGATGGTAAAGACACTTATTTTTCTATGTATTGCGGACCGCGGACAAACATGGCATCCCCAAAAGAAAAGAATTGATACTTCTCCTCGACCGCATGACGATAGGCGTTAAGCACAGGTCTCTTCCGGCAAAAGCAGCCACCAACATTACTAGGGTTGATTTAGGTAAATGGAAGTTGGTAATGAAATGATCGACCACAGTAAACTTAAAACCTGGATAAATGAAAATATCAGTCCAGCCAGAATCTGCTTTCACTTGGCCATCAAATTTTTGACCAATAGTCTCTAAAGTACGAATACAGGTTGTCCCGCAAGCAATGACATGGTGACCATTTGCTTGGGCTTGACTTATCATTTCAGCATTTTCTGGATCTAAGCGATAAAATTCTGAATGCATTTGGTGGTCACTCAGATCTTCTTCATTCACTGGTCGAAAAGTTCCCAAACCGACATGGAGGGTCAGATAAGCAATCTTAACCCCTTTTTCCTGTAAGCTCTTTAGATAGTCCTCAGTAAAGTGTAAACCCGCTGTCGGGGCTGCTGCCGAACCATTCACTTTAGCATAAACTGTTTGGTAGCGGTCTGGATCGGTTAATTTGTTCTTAATGTAAGGTGGCAGAGGCATCTCTCCTAGACTCTCTAAAATCTCTAAGAAAATCCCATCATAATAAAATTCCAGCAGGCGACCACCACCATAGTCAAGTGTTTCTTTGATTTCAGCTTTCAAGCGGCCATCGCCAAAGCTAAGCCTTGTGCCGGCTTTCAAGCGTCGTCCTGGTTTAACCAGGGTCTCCCAAAGGTCGCCTTCCACATTGTTTAAGAGTAATACTTCAACGTGGCCACCTGTCGCTTCTTTTTCGCCGTAAAGACGGGCCGGTAAGACCCGAGTATTATTTAAGACTAAGACATCCCCTGCTTCAAACTCCTCTTCAATAGCTGAAAACATCTTATCCTGGTAGTGGCCATCTCTAGCATTCAAACATAAAAGTCGACAGTTTAAGCGATCCTTAGTGGGACTTTGGGCAATGAGTTCTTCTGGTAAATCATAATCATAATCTGTCGTTTTTAAGGTCATCCTCGTTCTCCTCTTTATCAATTCCTAAATGTTGGTAGGCCTTAGCCGTGGCCATACGCCCTCTAGGTGTGCGTTGTAAAAAGCCCATTTGAATTAAATAAGGTTCATACATATCTTCAATGGTTTCTTTTTCTTCTGATAAATTAGCCGCAATAGTAGATAAGCCTACCGGCCCACCTTGATAATAGAAAATAATAGTCTCTAAGATGCGTCGGTCAAGATCATCTAAACCAGCCTTATCAATTTTTAAAATACTTAGGGCTCTTTCAGTGATTGCTAAATCAATAATTGCATTGGTATTATATATTTGAGCAAAGTCTCTGACTCGCTTCAATAAGCGGTTGGCAATCCGAGGGGTGCCACGCGACCGTAAGGCAATTTCATAACTTGCTTCATCTTCAATGGTTACCTCAAAAATCTGGCTACTCCGCTTAACGATTTCTTGTAATTCATCCACCTTATAATAACGCATATGCTGGATGATACCGAAGCGGTCCCTTAAAGGAGCAGATAAGCTCCCAGCCCTAGTCGTGGCTCCTACCAAGGTAAATGGAGGCAGATCAAATTGAACCGCGTGGGCTGAACTCTCTTGGCCAACAATAATATCAACACGAAAGTCCTCCATGGCACTGTAGAGCATTTCTTCGACATTGCGAGGCAGGCAGTGGATTTCATCGATAAATAAGACATCTCCAGGGGCCAGTTCGTTGAGTAAAATTAAAAGATCACCCGTTTTTTCAATGGCTGGACCGCTACTGGTCTGCATATTGACCTGCATTTCATTACTAATGACATTGGCTAAGGTGGTTTTCCCTAATCCTGGCGGCCCGTACAATAAGACATGATCTAAAGATTCAGTCCGCTGTCTAGCAGCATGTATATAAACAGAAAGTTCATGTTTAGTTTCTTCTTGGCCAATGTAGTCTTTGAGAAGTTGCGGTCTTAGGCTAGCTTCCATGTCTTCTTCTTCAAAAAATTCTTCACCACTTTGAAGCCTTTTTTCATTAGACATTATCATAACTCCTCACTACTTATTTTAAGGTAATATATCTTAAGGCGACCCGAATAGCATCTGCGGTGTTATCGACCTCTGAAAAATCGCCTTTTTTGATCACTTGGTCGATCTCCCGCTTAGCGTAACCAAGACTGTTTAGGGCTGCTTCTAATTCAATCATCATCTGACTTGACTCTGATTGATCAGAAATGACTTCTTGGTCAGCAGGAAGCGCTTCGGATTTAAGGCGGCTGAGCTTACTTTGTAAGTCTAAGATGATCTGTTGAGCAGTTTTTTTACCAACGCCGGGAAACTTGGTTAAGAATTTGACATTTTCCGATTCAATCGCTGCAATAAAGCCGGCTTGGTCACCATAAGCTAAAATTGATAAAGCACTCTTAGGCCCGATTCCCGAAACACTTATCAATTGTAAAAAGAGTTGTTTCTCGGCCTGATCAAAAAAGCCATACAGGCGTATGGCATCCTGGCTAACCGCTTGGTAGAGCCAAACTTGCACCTGTTGGCCTTTTTGATCACTTAAGCGATAAGGATTTGGAAAATAAATATAATAGGCAAGTCCCGCCGTTTCAACGACTACCGCTTCACTAGTTAAATCAACAAGTAATCCCTTGATATATTGGTACATCACTCAACCTCATTACTCCACATATTTTTTGTAGTCACTATAGCCAGCTTGGTCCATTTCTTCATAGGGAATAAATTTTAAAGCAGCAGAATTAATACAGTATCTTAACCCCCCTGCTTCACTTGGACCATCAGTAAAGACATGTCCCAAATGAGAGTCTGCTGCTTGACTTCGTACTTCAGTACGAACCATGCCATGTGAAGTATCTTGGTGCTCGTTAACAACATCCTCTTCAATAGGTTGGGTAAAAGCTGGCCAACCACAACCAGAATTGTATTTTTTACTGGAAGAGAATAAGGGTTTTCCATCCACAATATCTACGTAAATTCCCTTTTCAAAAAATTCATCATAGTCACCTGAAAAAGGACGTTCAGTGGCTTGATTTTGAGTCACTTCATAAGCTAAGTCACTAAGTTCTTTTAAACGAGCGGTTTTTTCTTCTTGATTCATAGCAGTCTCTCCTCTTTCTTTAATTTGCTTTATTTTATCATAACTAGCAGATAATCCCTATATTATTGATTCTTAGGACTTTCATGGGCATCTTGAATCCGTTTGAAGCTGCGTTCGATTTCATAATTAGAATAATGGATTAAAACGGGACGTCCGTGGGGACAATTATAAGGGTTCTCACAGTAAGTCAGGTCATCTAACAATTGCCGGGCTTGACGATCATCTAAATAATGGTTAGCTTTTATCGAAAACCGGCAAGACATCATAATAGCGGTTTTTTCCCGGTAGGTATTGACCGAAAAATCTTTATTTTCAATGGCTAGTTGGATCATGGAATCAATGTGTTCTTGGACCTGGTCACTCCCCATCCAAGCGGGATGGTAGTTGACTAAAAATTGATTGGGGCCAAATTCTTCAATGCCAATCCCCATAGCCCGTATCCGATCTAAGACTTGTCTGACATCATGACTTTCTGATGAGGGATAGTCTAAAACTAAAGGAACCAGTAATTCCTGGCTAGCTGTATCCATATCACCGATAGCTTCGCGGAAGTATTCATATTTAATCCGTTCTTGAGCCGCATGCTGGTCAACTAAATACATCCCGGTTTCATCGGAACAGACCAAATAAGAAGCCTGTAATTGGCCGACATAGTCCAGTTGAGGGAAGCTTGGATTCCTCTGACCTTGGACTTGCCCCTCTTCATGATTAGGGCTAGCTGGCTTAAGATCACTAGGTGTGGTTGTGCTTGGTGGGAAACTTGCTCTATGAGCGCCCTTCCCTTGGTCAGCTGTCTGGGTTTCCGCTTGCCAGTCTTTGCCATGGTCTGTTTCCTTAACTAGGAAAGCTTCATTCTCAGCTGGCTCTACTTGATTTTTAAAATCAAAACGCAGTTGCTGGCTATCTTCTTGACTTTTTAGATCAATGCTGGCTTGGTGGTTAGCTGTCTCAGTAATCTCTTTCTTACCTATATCGGGGATCCTTCTTAGGGGAGATAGTCTCTCCTGAACACTGCTTTGGATGAGGTCGTAAAGTTCTTCTTCCTTACTAATGCGAATCTCTTGTTTGGTTGGATGGACATTAACATCAAGTAATTGGGCATCTGTAGAAATATTAAGGACAGCTATGGGATAACGGCCAATCATTAACTTAGAAGCGTAACCCTTGATAATTGACTGACTGAGGACATAGTTTTTGATATAGCGGCCGTTAACAAATAGGGACATATAATTGCGTGAGGCCCGGGTAAGTTCTGGTTTAGAAATATAACCGCTGAGTTGAAAATCATGGTCCTCATTCTCAATCGCTAACATGTCTTGAGCCTGTTTAAAACCGTAAACTGCAGCGATAACTTCTTGGAGCCGGCCCTTGCCATTGGTCTTTAGTAGTTTCCTGCCATCATGAGTATAAGTAAACCGTATATCAGGGCGGGCCATGGCTAAACGGTTCACGACATCCGTAATATGAGAAAGTTCGGTACTTAATTGCTTAATGTGCTTTAAGCGGGCTGGGGTATTATAGAATAAATTTTCTACTCGGATGGTTGTTCCTTGCCGTAAATGCGAAGGACGATACTCTACTTCATCGCCCCCAATTAAGCTGATAGAGGAGCCCTCTTTTCCATCACTGGTTTCCAGCGAAACTTCAGCCACTGAGGCGATCGAGGGTAAGGCTTCACCTCGAAAGCCCAAGGTTTTGATCCGAAAGAGGTCTCGTGAATGATAGATTTTACTGGTAGCATGGCGTTTAAAGGCCAACTTCACATCTTCCCCACTCATTCCTAAACCATTATCAATGACTTGGATGCTCTTCAAACCAGCCTCTTCGACTTTGATATCGATACTGGTTGCCTGGGCATCAATCGCATTTTCTAAGAGTTCTTTTACCACGGAAGCTGGCCTTTCGACCACTTCCCCAGCGGCAATCTGATTAGCAACTTGTTCAGGAAGTTCGTGGATCATCCTAATCCTCCTCGCTTAGTTTCCTCTGTAATTGGTTCAATAATTCTAAGGCTTCAATAGGTGATAAATGATTAATATCGACAGCATCTAGCTGGTCTAAGACATAATCTTCACTAGCTTTCTTTTGATTGAAATTTTCTTGGTCAGTGAAGAGATTAAGCTGCTTAGGCTCTGCCCCTTTAGCGGCTTCACTCTCCAAGTCAGATAAAATATTAGCTGCATTGGCTAATAAGCTCTTAGGTAAGCCAGCCAGCTTAGCAACATGAATCCCATAACTCTTATCTGCCGGGCCATCATAAACCTTATGAAGAAAGACCACTTCACCATCTTTTTCAATGGCGCCGACATGAATATTCTTAAGGGCCGGTAAATGATTATCCAAATCAGTCAGTTCATGGTAATGGGTTGAAAAGAGCACCTTCGCCTTAAGATGGTCGTTTAAATACTCTAAAATAGCTTGGGCTAAGGCAATGCCATCATAAGTCGAAGTCCCCCGCCCAATTTCATCAAAGAGTAACAAAGATCGGTCAGTCGCATGTTGAATAGCCTGGTTAGCTTCCATCATTTCGACCATAAAGGTACTCTGTCCCGCTTGCAGGTCATCAGTTGCCCCAATCCGAGTAAAGATCTGGTCAAAAATAGGTAGGGTTGCTTGACTCGCGGGCACAAAACTTCCCATTTGCGCCATGATCACGGTAAGCCCCAGTTGGCGCATGTAAGTGGATTTTCCTGACATATTTGGGCCAGTAATTAATAGAATGCAAGTGTCTTTATCCATGATGATGTCATTAGGAACAAAATCATCTCGGCCTAGGGTCTCTTCAACCACTGGGTGGCGGGAATCTTTAAGCAATAAGGCCCGGTCTTCTCTACTAAAATGAGGACGCACATACTGGTTTTGTTCGCTAATTTCCGCTAGGGACTGGATCACGTCCACCTGGGCAACAGCCTGGGCGATGGCTTGTAGGTCTTTTTGGTAGACTTTTATCTTTTCTCTCACCCCAAGGAAAAGCTCATATTCCAGGTCAACTGATTTTTCCTGAGCTTCCAAGATCCGATATTCCATTTCCTTTAGTTCTGGGGTAATAAAACGTTCAGCATTAGTTAGGGTTTGCTTTCTCTCATAACGACCTTCTGGTAAAAGATGAAGGTTAGCCTTAGTTACCTCGATATAATAACCAAAAACCTTATTATAGCCAATTTTTAAAGATTTAATCCCGGTCGCTTCACGCTCCTTGGCTTGCAGGTTAGCAATCCATTCTGATCCGTGGCGAATCGCCTGACGATAGTCATCCAGCTGATCACTAAAGCCATCCCTAATAATGCCACCTTCAGTAATCGATATATTAGCTTCCGGATCAATAGCGCTTTCGATGGTTTCAACCACTTCTGGTAGGGCTGCCAGGCTGTTAAGGAGCTTGTTCCAAACACCGGTTTCTTGTCTATCACTTGGATTATCTTGGATAGCTTGTAAATTTTCAGAGACTTGGGGAACCTTTTTCAAGGAATTCATCAATTGCAGGAGCTCGCGGGCATTGACCTGCCCCATTGAGATCTTAGCCACTAAGCGCTCTAAATCGTAGACCCCAGAGAGATTTTCTTGGATATTGCGCCGTTCAAAGAAGGCGTCGATCAAGGATTCTACTTGGTCTAGGCGCTCTTCAATCGTTGCTTGGATAATAAGAGGCCGGTCCAGCCACTGTCTTAGCAAACGTCCGCCCATGGCGGTTTTAGTCTCATCGAGAAAATGCAGTAAACTTCCTGAACGTTTCTGAGTTCGAATGGATTCGGTTAATTCTAAATTGCGTTTAGCAAAATAGTCCATATGCAAGTAATAGTCTAACTCATAGGACTCCGCTTGGCGCCAGTGGTTAACCATACGAAACTGGGTACTATAAACATAGGCCATCAATACCCGCAAAGCCTTAAGCTCAATACGATGCTTAATATTTTGAGTAATTTTTTCAAAGGCAGTTTCCGGTAATTGATCGAGGGTTTTACGATTAATATAGGAAGCGGTGAAAGGAAAGAGCTGCTCGAGTTGGGCCAAGTCTTCTTCACGCAGTTCATGGTAAAAGACAACTTCCTTGGCTTGAATTTGTGAGAATTCTGTTAACAACATTTCAAAAGCAGACATATGGGTCACTTTCAGCTCGCCTGTTGAAATATCAGTATAAGCTAAAGCATAGGCGCCTTCTTGATGTATAATCGCACAAATAAAGACATTTTCCTTATCGCTAGAATTGTAATAAGTCCCCGGGGTAATCACCTTGATCACCTGGCGGTCCACCATGCCCTTGGCTTGTTTAGGGTCTTCCATTTGTTCAGCGATGGCTACCTTATAACCTTGGTTGACTAGGGTTTTCACATATTCGTCCGCTGAATGATAGGGAACACCGCACATGGGAATGGGATCATCCGCATTCCGATTTCGACTCGTTAGGGTAATTTCTAATATCTGTGCCGCTTTTTTGGCGTCATCATCAAACATTTCATAAAAATCGCCCAGCCTAAAAAATAAAAAGGCATCGGGATATTGATCTTTGATCTGATAGTATTGCTCCATCATTGGTGTTTTTTCTTCGCCATTGTTTACATCCTTTAATCTTAACTTTTTACAATCCTATCTATTCTAACACAGAAAAGCAAAGGGTGAAATTCACAGCTTTAATAATTCGTGATAAAATAAAAGCTAAAAAAAGGAAAGGAATTAATCATGTTAAAGCACTTATATCTCATGCGCCACGGCGAAACGGAATTTAATTTGGAGAACCGCGTACAGGGCTGGTGTGATTCCCCTTTAACTGAAAAAGGCATCCGACAAGCCGAGCTGGCTAGAGATATGCTAAGAGAACGGGAAATCACTTTTACCCATGGCTACAGCTCACCACTTGATCGAGCGATTACGACTCTAAAACACGCTATTCCTAATCCCATGCCCACAGAAACAGTCCCCGGCTTAAAGGAATGGGGCTTCGGTTCACTAGAAGGGCAATCTCGCGACCTCATGCCTAAACCTCTCTCAGCACCTAAAACGGATGATTACTATTGTCAATATGGTGGTGAGAGAGCTAGCGAAGTCTGTCAACGCATTAACCATAGCCTCCAAGCCATCATGACAAAAGAGGATAGCCAGCAAGTCTTAGCAGTCGCTCATGGGGCTGTTATCTACCAATTTGTAAAAGATTTCCTTCCTGAGCCAGCCTCAGGAATTGGCAACTGCGAAATCTTTCACTTTGTTTACGATTTCAACACCTTCACTTTTATAGAAAATATGAAGCCTTATCGGGAGATGGCCGTGTCTGGTGAAAATTTATTTGCAAAATCGGACAAAACGTTATAAGATATACTTTGTTGCTAACTTAGTTTAGCCGGGAGAAGTAGCGAAGAGGCCGTAACGCGCTTGACTCGAAATCAAGTTGTCGGGAAACCGGCACGTGGGTTCGAATCCCACCTTCTCCGTAGTCAAATTTTCAAAAATACCCAATAACCCCCAATTGTTGTTAAATCAGCGTTTCTAAGGGTTTCGATTTCCTAACAATTTTTAATAATCGC
The DNA here is from genome assembly GCF_000193205.1 of Aerococcus sp. Group 1. Classification (NCBI taxonomy): domain Bacteria; kingdom Bacillati; phylum Bacillota; class Bacilli; order Lactobacillales; family Aerococcaceae; genus Aerococcus; species Aerococcus sp. Group 1. The sequence continues at coordinate 1,388,596 of NC_015278.1, forward strand.
CAACTTTTACCCAAAAATATATAACTTTTTTACATCAAAAATAGGTTCTATAATATTTGGTGTTGATGGGAGCCAACGGCTCTTCATTGGCACCATTTTTTGATACACAAAAAGCCATGGAAGGCCTATACTGAAAATACAATCCAAAACACAGAAAGGCGGATTCCATGACTCAATCTAATTGTATACAAAATCTCTTTAATATAAAAGATGAAAATATTGAAATTGAAGATAAAGTAGTGGAGGAAAAGAAAAATAATATCATTCATAAGGTTATTTTTGGAACCTTAACTAACCATCCTTCTCACTGTTCCCATTGCGGACATATCAACGAATCACAAGCTGATATCGTTAAAAATGGATTTTATTCAAGCGATATCTTACTAACGACCATTAATGGAGGTCAACCCGTTACTTTGCGTCTTAAAAAGCAACGTTTCTTTTGTAAGCACTGCCAAAGGACTTTTAATACTGAAACCCCCATAGTGGCAGCTAATTGCTATATTTCTAAAGCGCTAAAAACTGCGATTACTTTTGCTCTTAGTGAAACGATAGCGATGACTCTTATCGGTAAACAACACAATGTTTCTGTATCGACGGTGATTCGTCTTCTAGAAGAAAGAGGGAAAGCATTACTACCTAAATTTAATTATTTGCCCCAGTGCCTTTCTTTTGATGAATTTAAATCAGTGAAAAATGTTAGTGGCGCGATGAGCTTTATTTTTATTGATCCCCTAAACCATCGGTTAATTGATATTGTTGAAAATCGACAAAAGAACGAATTAATCCACTACTTTATGCGTTTTTCTTACAAAAGTCGACAAGCTGTCAAAATAGTTACGATTAATATGTATAGCCCTTATATTGAAGTTATCCGCGCTTGTTTCCCTAATGCAAAGATACTATTTGATCGTTTTCACGTTATTCAACATCTTAATCTGGCAATCAACTCCGTACGTATTCAACTGATGAATCATATTCGCTATCAATCACCACGTGATTATCGCAAATTAAAACAGTTATGGAAGTTACCTTTAAAAAATGAATGGGAACTTGACTATAAAAACTTATATACACATCGACTTTTTGACGGTCTCGTTTCAGAACAGATGATTGTCGATTACCTCATCAATTTATCTCCCGAATTGTCACGTACCTATACCTATGTTAATCGCCTAAAATACAGTATTTATACCCATGACATTCAGTCATTTAAAGACTTACTCATTGAAGTCAAGAAGTACACTTTTCCACGTAGAGTACGAACTATTTTTCAAACCTTAGAAAGATATCAAGAAGGTATTTGTGAAGCTTTAACGTATACTTTGTCTAACGGTCCAATAGAAGGAATGAACAATAAAACGAAACTGATCAAGCGCACAGGTTATGGCTACCATCGTTTTGATCATTTAAGAATACGTATAATAATGGCTTCTCGCTTGGTATGAAATGATTTCCAACCTCGTTCACTCACTTTTTCAGAAGCAGCATAATCTTTGTGGTATTTATTCATTATTTATAATATTGCTTTCTCACTCTCTGTCTTCGCCTACGGCGAAAAAATAAGAAACAAGAGGCCTTTTAATCGTACCCTTTTTCACCTATCAGAAGCTATTAAAAAATGCCATACCATTTCTGATATGACATTAATTATAAAAATTCCTATCAACACTATTTGACAGAGAACCCAAAAATATTGCCATGCCAGCACGTAGCGCCCCTCGAGGGTGCTTTTTTTCTATAACTTTTCCCCTTCTTGCCCTATATTGAAAAGCACTTTTAAAATAAGTTGTGACTACTTAAAAATAATTAATTCCAAAATAAATCGTACAAATCTCGTACAAGTTTTTCTCCCCCCCACTATCGGGTTTATAGAAGAGAATGAATGAGCGGTCACCAGAACCGCTTTTTTATTGCGCTTTTTTAGAACTTTGGTCTGCTTTCCCTCAATAGAAGTACACAGCCTCAGTTTTTACATTGTAATATCCTAGAATCACATCCTAAGTTAACAAGCATAATAAAAAGCCCAAGCTCTAATTGAACTTGGACTATAGCTGTCTCAAGGCATGCTAATTATTTGCGACGTTTCAAGACAGTTGCTCCAGCTGCGGCTAAGGCAAGGCCAAAGCCTGTAAAAGATGCAGCAACTACATCAGTTTTAGGTAAAACAGAATGAGTAGCCGGTGCAAAGGTCGCTTTAGCGGTCGAAGATTTTTCTTCCTTAGGAGCTAAGGCTAGGACTTTATCTGTCTTGGTATCTTTATTTTGATTTGCTGTCACTGGATCATTTGTATCAGAAGCAGTCACTAAAAGTTGAAACTTGTGAACCTTCTTCTGCAGTCACTGACTTATCACTATCGCTAGATGGAGCAACAGCTGTAGGAGTTGCTAGTGTAGGTGCTATAGCAGCACTAGGTTGGCTAGTTGGAGTAACAAGCGGAGTGAAATAAATCATAAAAACTAACAATTTAGACCAAGTCACATAAAAAATAAGCGAACCGACCTTTCCAATAGGGATTTATCGATTCGCTTATTATTTCATTCTGGAATTTACTACTCCAGATTTCTTTATTTTTAATCAAAGCTTATTGTATAGCTTAGGTAATTTATCTTGCATAATCCACAGAACGGGATTCACGTATTACCGTCACCTTAATTTGGCCTGGGTAATCCAGTTCGTCTTCAATACGTTTAGAAATATCATGTGACATCTTAACGACACTTAAGTCATCCACCTTTTCGGGGTTAACAATCACACGAATTTCGCGGCCCGCTTGAATAGCGTATGTCTTCTTCACACCACTAAATTCATTAGCTAGGGCTTCTAAACTTCTTAAACGTTGAATATAATTCTCTAATGATTCACTTCGAGCACCGGGACGAGCAGCCGACAAGGCATCAGCGACCTGAACAATAATGGCAATCGCAGAAGCAGATTCGATATCTCCATGGTGGGCCGCAATGGCATTAATAACGATATCATTTTCATTATATTTACGAGCGAGTTCAGTACCAATTTCAACGTGGGTACCTTCCACCTCGTGGTCCACGGCTTTGCCAATATCATGTAATAATCCACTTCGTTTAGCCAGTTGTTCATCTTCGCCGAGTTCACTAGCAATAATACCAGCCAGTTTAGCTACTTCGACACTATGGTTCAAGACATTTTGCCCATAGCTGGTGCGATAGTTTAAACGTCCGACTAACTTGACTAAGTCTGGATGCATATCATGAATACCTAGGTCAAAGGTGGTCTCTTCCCCAGTATCACGAATTTTTGTATCCATTGATTTTCTAGCACGTTCAACCGCTTCCTCAATTTTTGCTGGATGAATACGTCCATCCTTAATTAGATTTTCTAAAGCAATCCGAGCAATTTCTCGACGAATCGGGTCAAAACCACTGAGTACCACCGTTTCTGGAGTGTCATCGATAATTAAATCAATCCCAGTCAAGGCTTCAATGGTTTTAATATTCCGCCCATCTTTACCAATGATACGACCTTTCATATCATCGTTTGGTAAATCGATACGGGTTACCGAAGTATCGGCGACTGTATCGGCAGCAGATGTTTCGATTGCTTGTAAGATAATTGAAGTAGCGAGCTTATGTGCTTGCTCTTTATAGTTTTCTTCTGCATTTCGAATTCGTAAAGCAATTTCATTAGATAAGTTTGCTTCTGTCTCTTTCAAAATCAAAGCCTTGGCATCTTCAGTTGTCATCATAGAAATCCGCTCGATTTCATCTTGACGTTCCTGAACCATTGCTTGGACTTCTTCTTCTTTTTGAGAAACATTTTTTAAGCGATCTTGAATTGATTGCTCTTTAGAAAGCTGATCATTTTCCTTATTGGTAAGAACATTTTCACGCCGGTCAAGATTTTCTTCTCTTTGGAAGAGTCTTTGCTCTTTTTGAGTGATTTCTTGACGGCGATCACTTAATTCGCTTTCTACTTGATTGCGATAATCCTGAGCTTTCTCTTTTGCATCTAAAAGAATTTCTTTTCTTTTAGCTTCAGCATCTTTATTTGCTTGAGCTAAAATTCCTTTTGCAGTATTTTGCGCCTCATTACGTTCTTCTTCTTCAACATTTTGACGTCTTTTGTAACCAATTACTAATCCGACTAAAAGGCCAACAATTAAAGTAACGATAACGAAGGCAATAGTTAAACCATCCATAGTTTCACCTCCGTGTCTATTTAATTGTCTGCTTTTTTAAATAAAAAAATCATAAAATTTCAAATGCAAAGCATTTATTTAAATTTTATATTTTTTTCACATTATTGTCAATTATTCTAGAAGCGCTACCAAAAAATTCTCCTTCTGCTCTGAAAGCAAATATAAGGAAATATTGATAGGATGAGACGCTTATAGGTAATAGATAGAGGTCATAATCTCATTATTTATAAGACTTTTCTAAAGAAAAAACTTGGCTAAGAACACCAAGTTTTTGGAAAAATATTTTATTCTTCATCATCGTTAAATAAATCTAGGGTTTCATTTTCTTCATCACTTGATGAATCGTTTTTGGCTTCTTCATTGGTTGTTTCATCCTCTGAATCGTCATCTTCAACAGCTGGACCAAAACCATACTCTGCTCGAACCTTACTATCAATTTCCTTAAATATGTCAGGGTTTTCGGTGAGATATAGTTTGGCATTCTCGCGTCCTTGGCCAATCCGGTCATCCCCGTAAGAATACCAAGAGCCACTCTTCTTAATGATATCCATGTCAGCAGCTAAATCAACTAATTCACCCGCTTGAGAAATTCCTTGCCCATACATAATATCCACTTCAGCGACCTTAAATGGCGGAGCTACCTTATTTTTTACTACTTTAATCTTAGTGCGGTTACCAATAATATCCTGACCGGATTTGATCCGTTCCCCGCGTCTAACTTCTAGACGAATAGTGGAATAAAATTTTAGGGCCCGTCCCCCTGGAGTGGTTTCTGGGTTACCAAACATGACACCTACTTTTTCACGGATCTGGTTAATAAACATGGCAATGGTTTTCGTCTTATTAATGGAGCCCGATAACTTCCGTAGGGCTTGAGACATCAACCGAGCTTGGAGCCCCACATGGGAGTCCCCCATCTCACCTTCAATTTCAGCCCGTGGAACTAAGGCAGCAACAGAATCGACAACGACAATATCAATCGCACCAGAGGACACTAAGGCATCAGCAATTTCTAGCCCTTGTTCACCAGTATCTGGTTGGGAGAGTAATAGCTCATCAATGTCAACTCCCAAAGCTCTAGCGTATTCAGGGTCTAAGGCGTTCTCAGCATCAATAAAGGCAGCAATTCCACCTTGTTTTTGAACCTCGGCAACAGCATGTAGGGCAACAGTGGTTTTCCCAGAAGATTCTGGACCGTAGACTTCAATAATTCGTCCACGCGGATAACCTCCGACTCCCAGGGCAATATCTAAGGATAAGGAGCCTGACGGAACAGTCGACACCTGAGTATCCGTTGATTCTCCCATCTTCATTATAGCTCCCTTACCAAAGTTTTTTTCAATTTGTTTAAGGGCCTGGTCTAAAGCCTTTTGGCGGTTTGCATCATGTGATGTACTCATTCAATATCCTCCTCGTTTATCTTTCTATCTTAGTCTAACGGCATTAAGTCAAAAAAGCAAGCAAAAACAGAACAAATGTTCTTAGTCCTTTTCTTGGATAAAATCTAACACAGCTTGGTAGATAACCTTTAAACGAATGGCTGAGCGGTTGCCATTAATGTGATAGCGTTTGACCTGGGTAGACTGCCCTCGGCTAGCAAAACCACAATAGACGGTTCCAACTTCTTGACCTTCCATCTTATCAGGACCAGCAACTCCGGTGAAGCTAATGGCATAATCAGCCCCATAGTTTGAGCAGGTTAATTCAGCCATTTGCCGGGCACAAGCCTCGCTAACCATGCCCTCTTGGTCGAGAGTTGCTTGACTTACGCCAATGACATGAGCCTTGGCATATTCACTATAGGAAACGGTTGACCCTTTAAAAATTTTTGAAGAGCCTTCATGGTTGACCAATAAGTGCGCCGCTAGACCACCCGTCAGGCTTTCAGCAAAGGCAATTGTTTTTCCTTCTTGGTTCAAATAATCGAACAAGGCATCCATAGGGAGGTAATTATAACCACTTCCGTAATAATATTCACCAACGAGTTCAAGTATTTCTTCCTGGGTTTGGTCGAGCAGTTTATCTGTAACTGCGTGATTCTCCCCTTGGGCCGTGAGTCTTAAGGTGACTACTGATTTAGAGGCATAAGGAGCGATCGTTGGATTACTTTGTTTAGCGATTAGGTCTTCTAGACGACTAGTTAAGGCCGCTTCCCCAATACCAAAGAAATTTAAAAAGCGGGAAGCTAATACCTGTTTATTGGACAAATGTTCAAAAAGATAAGGCTTGACCTCATTAATAAACATGGGTTCCAATTCATCCGGAAAACCAGGCAGGAAGACATAGAGACAGCCATTTTTATGAATGAGGCTTCCACAGGCTTGCCCCGTTTCATTCTTTAGCGATTGGCCATTTTTGAAAGTCAGGGCCATCTGTAGGTTGTTGGAGGACATGCTTTGATGGCGGTCCTGGTAGTACTGTTTTATCTGCTCTAAACACTCTTGGTCGTAGATAAGCTCTTCATTTAAGTATTCGGCAATTACTTGCTTGGTCAAATCATCCTGGGTCGGTCCAATTCCTCCAGAGTAAATGATCATATCACTACGTGACTCGGCAATCTGAGTTAATTCAACTAAGCGCTCAGGATTGTCCCCCACCACCGTCTCATAGTAGTGTTCAATCCCTAGTTCATTCACTTGTCTGGCGATAAATGGGGCATTGGTATTGACAATTTGTCCCATCAGCATTTCTGTTCCTACTGCGATTATTTCAGCCTTCATTATTTCCTCCACTCTATTATTCCGTACTTACAGCAATTTTTATTGCCTTCTTTAAAAACTATCACTAAAGACTTGCCAATTCTTTTTAAAATAATCATAACCTGAATAGATGGTTGCTAGTAAAGCCAGGTAGAGGCAAAGCTGTCCGAGTGAAAATGGCAAGGCTTGGAAAGGAAAATCGTTCATTAATAATAAAATGATCGCTAACATCTGGGTACAGGTCTTGATTTTTCCTGGCCACTTAGCTGCTAGAACCTCCCCTTCAGTCACGATCAATAGTCTTAAGCCCGTAACAGCCAACTCCCGCATGACAATAATGGCAACAAGCCAAGCTGGCGCCTTGCCTAGAGCAATGAGCTCGATTAGGGCGGTAATGACCAGCATTTTATCCGCTAAGGGGTCGGCAAATTTACCAAAGTTGGTCACTAGGTTATCACGACGAGCAATATAGCCATCCAGCCAATCGGTCAAACTCGCTACGGCAAAAATAAGGGCTGCTACAGCGAATTGAATATTCACGCTTTGACTGCCAATGGCCCATGCTCCCCAATCAAAAGGAATTTCTATTAATAAAATAAATAAAGGAATCATCAAAATCCTTAGCATGGTCAGTCGATTAGGTAAATTCATTATGACAATGTCCTCCTTTAGGAAAATATCTCTTACATTATATCACGTTTTAGACAGTCAAAAAGCAATCCGTTCCATTAAAAAAAGTCAAAGAGCGAGTCACCACTAAAGATTCTCTTCTCTTTGACTTATTCATAATGAGGGTGCAACAAGAGCGTTTTAATAAAAAGTGATCTGCACCCGGAGCACATTTTGAATTAGATAGTTGGATTTTGAAAAGAGATTAGGGCCTTTAGCCAGGCCTACTAATCTTCTTGATCTTCTTGTTTTTCAGAAATATTAACCGTGCGCGGCTTACTTCCGTTTTGTTCTGAGACAATGCCGCGTGCCTCCATGTCATCAACTAAGCGGGCGGCACGGTTGTAACCAATGCGAAATTGACGTTGCAACATGGAAATCGAAACCGTTTCGCGGCCCTTGACAAAATCAATAACCTCATCCCACATCTCATCAAGGTCGTCAGCCGCGCTATTCTCATTCTCTTCGCTAGGCATCATCGCCTCACTATAATTAGCCTCTTGCTGGTCTTTAACAAAGTCAACTACGCTTTCAACCTCTTCATCAGTAATGAAAGCCCCTTGTACTCTTAAAGGCTTACCCTCTCCCATGGGCATAAAGAGCATATCACCGCGGCCAAGGAGTTTTTCCGCGCCATTTTGATCGATAATTGTCCGTGAATCAGTCCCACTAGAAACAGCAAAGGCAATCCGGGAAGGGACATTAGCCTTAATGATCCCCGTAATAACATCAACGGACGGCCGTTGGGTAGCTAAAATCATGTGAATACCAGCTGCCCGCGCCATTTGTGCTAAACGGGTGATGGCAGCCTCAACTTCTTTGGAAGCCACCATCATCAAGTCAGCTAATTCATCGACAATAACCACAATATACGGCAGCAAGGCCTGTTTATCATCACTGGTCTCATTATATTCACTCACATGATGGTTATAGCCATCGATATTTCGCTGACCCGTTGCAGCAAATAATTCATAACGCCGCTCCATTTCCTCAACTACCTTATTCAAGGCTTGGGCGGCTTTGCGTGGATTAGTTACTACTGGAGTTAGTAGATGAGGAATACCGTTATAGACGTTTAACTCAACCTTTTTGGGGTCAATCATCATTAATTTCACTTCATTAGGCTTAGCCTTTAATAAAATGGAAACAATCATACCATTGATGCAGACGGATTTACCAGAACCAGTAGATCCCGCAATTAAGAGATGGGGCATTTTCGTTAAGTCCGCCACCCGGGTGTCCCCATAAATTGACCGTCCCAAGGGAACTTCTAGTAACTTCGTATTGGCTGGCTGGTTCTCAAAACTGTCTCTAAAAGAAACCACAGATACCTTTTGATTAGGAACCTCAATACCAATCACTGATTTTCCTGGAATTGGCGCTTCGATCCGGATATCCTTAGCAGCTAAGGCCAAGGCGATGTCGTCAGCTAAGTTGGTAATTTTAGATACCTTGGTACCGACTGCCGGTTCAATTTCATACTTGGTAACTGCCGGACCTAAATTCGCCTTAGTCACCTTGGCATCCACATTAAAGCTGGCTAAGGTCTTTTCCAAAGTTTTGATGTTTTCTTTAATAATGTGGTACTCACTACTTTGATCCGTGTGGTGAATTGGATTTAAGAGGCTGACTGGAGGGAGTTTATAATCTGGATTTTCTTCTTCGGCCTCGATAGTTAAATCAGATAAATCTTCTCCATCATCCTCTTCGTCGATATCCAGGCTTAATTGGCTGGCTTGGTCTTGGCTTTGACTTGCCTTTTCCTGGTCAAGGGCTGATGCTTCTTCTGATTCTACTAAGTTTTGGTAGTTGGGCCCTACAATTTCCACAGCGGATTCTTGATTTTTGTCGTCATCAAGCCTGACTTCATTATTATCATCTTCCTCTTCAGCTAGCTTAGGGGAATGATTTTTCGCTGGAATTTCTGGCTGACTTTCCTTACCCTTATTCGCCTTGGCTTCTTTACGCTTAGCAGATTTCTCCTTAGTAGCATTTATAAAGCTTTGTTGCCACTGCACCGCCATTTGAAACAGATTTTGAACACTAGAAATCATTTCTTGACCGGATATATTTAGGCAGTAAGCCAGCCAAGCTAAAGCAGCTAGCAAAATAAGTAAATAAGTTCCCCATTGGCTGAGGATAAAGTAACTCACTTTATAGAGACCAGCGCCCATGATACCGCCACCAACATCGGGCTGAAAATTTCCCTTAAAACCTGCCAAAAAGTGATTTAAACTAACGGCAAATAGAGATTTCCCCTTGGCCATGACTTCTTTAAACTGGATCGCATGGCAGAGTAAAGCCAAAATGGGGACGGCTAATAGCAGAGAACTGTAAGGGCGTTTGCGCCAATTTGGCCCTTGATTGGTTAACAAATAAGCAAGGGCGGTAATTGCCACCAGGAAGAATCCCAATAGATAAAGCTCTCCCACCATAAAGCGCATGCTGGCTTTAACAATTCGACCTAAAAAGCCCAGTTGAAAACTCCCTAGCCCGGTTAAAATTAAAATAAAAAAGCGATAATCGCTTGTTGGTAAGTATTATTTGTTTTTTTCTTTGAACGTGTTTTTCTTTTTGCCATAGTTCCTCCCGACTCATCTCTTCTTAAGTCAATCAGTCTTCATTATATAATATCCCTTCATTTTTTTAAAGCTGGGTCTTGGCGGGCCTCTCCATAGAATCAATCAATTTAATTAGCGGGATTATGTTAAAATAAAGCAATAGGAGATGATCATATGCTAACCAGTAAAATACAAGTTCAAGGCCGGGTACAAGGCGTCGGCTTTCGCTTTCACGTTACCCGCCTAGCCAATAAACTGCAACTGACCGGTACGGTAAAAAATGAGTCCGATGGCAGTGTGACTATCCAATTACAGGCAAATGAAGCCCAAAGAGAACATTTTATCACAGAGCTCCAAGACCCTAAGAATATCCCTTATGCTAGAATCGATCAGCTTAGTGTCACGGAGGAAAAAGATCTTCCAGCCATGCATGATTTTCACCCCATATATTGAAAAAACAATATTTTTCGCTAAAATTAGGGGCGTTCGACAAATCTATAATTAAGGAGTGCTATTTTGAAAACAAGTCTCAAATCAAAACATCTCCAGCTGCTCAGTCTATTGGCTGCCTCTTCCTTATTCTTAGGAGGCTGTGTTAGCCGTAACCAAGACAGCTGGACTTTTCGTTTAATTGCCAGTCCAATTAACCAGTTAATCGAGTGGTTGGCCCAATTTTTCAATGGTAACTATGGCTTTGCTATTATTGGCCTAGTGATCATCATCCGCCTACTACTTATCCCACTCACCTACAAGCAACAAACCAGTTCCATTCTGGGGACAGAAAAACGCCGTTATTACCAACCTTACTTGATGAAATTCCAAGAGTTAATCCAAGGCGCCGAAACTCCAGAAGAACAAATGGAATACACCCGTCAACAGCAAGCCTTTATGAAGGATAATAATATTTCCTTATTTGGAAATATGGGCTGTTTCCCCCTATTAATTCAGTTACCTATCCTTTCCGGGATGTATGTGGCAATCTATAATAACCAAAATATTGCCAACTACAATTTCTTTGGCTTCTCTTTAGGAGAACCCAACCTGGTTTTAACAATTATCTTTATTCTTTTATCTTTCTTACAAACCCGGATCAGCATGCAAACCATGCCTGAAGAAGTCCGCGAGCAACAAGGTAAATCCATGCTATTTATGCCTCTCATGCTCGGTTTTGTTGTCTTCAACGTCCCCGCTGCGATTGGTTTATACTTAGTAACAACCACCATTTGGGGGATGCTCCAACAATTGGCCATTAATACTTTTGTTCATCCTCGTATCAAGGCTAAAGTGGAAAATGAAATGAAGGATAATCCCATCCGCTTTGACCAACATTATAAACCCAATAATTCAGTCAAAGATGTCACCCATACAGCAAATTCCTCAACTTCAGCAACTAAGGCCCATAAATCTAACCGGAATGCGGGAAAACAAAACAGAAAGAAATAAAGTTTTAAGTAAGCATTCAAACTAAAACACCCCCTAGCTGCTAGCGCATTAAGCGAACAGTTAGGGGGTGTTTTGATGTCTTTATTATGCTAAGAGTTATCCTCATCGCGCATGACATAACCAGCACCGCGGATGGTTTGGATATACTTTTGATTCCTATTAGGATCAATTTTGTTACGTAAGTAACGAATATAAACGTCCACGACATTGGTTTCAACCACACTTTGAAAACCCCAGACATCTTTAAGTAATTTTTCCCGGCTCAACACCTTATTGATATTCTCCATAAAAATTACTAATAGGTCATACTCACGTTTGGTCAAATCTAAGACCTCTTCGCCACGATAAGCAAGATGATTTTCTTTTTCCACTAGTAAATCGCGAAAGACCAAGCGGGTCTGCCTAATATGGTTTTCATTAGCTTCAATGGTCATACGTCTTAAAATTGAGCGTATGTGTGCTAAAAAAACTTCAATTGGAAGCGGCTTAATTAAATAACCATCAGCCCCTTGGTCCAAGGCAGACACTTGGTCAATGACCGATGAGCGCTGGGTCATCACTAGAATTGGGACCGTCATCTCTTGCCGCAAGCGGCGCATGACCTCTAAGCCGTTTAACAAAGGCAAATCTAAATCAAGTAAAATCAAATCCCATTGGTGTTGATGAGCCAGTTCTAAGCCCATTGGACCATCATGAGCGATTGTGGCAAAATAATTTTCACTATTTAACTCATCACCGAGATAATGCACCCATTCTTCTTCAGCATCGATTAAAAGAATTTGCTTTTTTGCTTCCAAACCCTAACACAACTCCTTAATGCGGATTACTGCTTAACTTCCTTTTCTTCATCCCATAAGAAATGATAAGTTCCTTCTTGGTCCACTCTTTGATAGGTATGGGCCCCAAAATAATCTCTTTGTGCTTGGATCATATTAGCAGGTAGTGTAGCGGAACGATAGCTGTCATAATATGAAATTGCGCTAGTAAATCCAGATACTGGAATCCCTGCTTGAACCGCTGCGCTAACCACATCACGGGTAGCTTGTTGGTATTTAGCGGCTATTTCCTTAAAGTAATCATCTAAAAGAATATTTTCTAATTCTGGATTATTCTCATAAGCAGCCATAATTGTTTCAAGGAATTGGGCTCGAATAATACATCCCCCTCTAAAAATACTTGCAATGGCCTTATAATCTAAGTCCCAGTTGTAAGTCTTGCTTGCCTCACGGTATTCCACAAAACCTTGGGCGTAGCTCATGAGTTTAGAGAAATAGAGGGCTTGACGGATTTTTTCAATAAAGGCTTCCTTTTCCTTATCCTCAACGTCTTTCACTTGGCTTGGACCTTCTAAGACTTGGCTAGCACGAACGCGTTCATCCTTTAAAGCAGAAATATAACGCGCATAGACTGAATCCGTAATGGTTGGTAATGGCACACCTAAGTCTAAGGCCTCTTGTGATGTCCATTTTCCGGTTCCCTTATTACCTGCAGCATCAAGAATAACATCAATCATTGGCGCTTGGGTTTGGGGGTCCTTCTTGGTCAAAATATCAGCGGTAATTTCAATCAAATAGCTGTCTAATTCGCCTTGGTTCCATTGCTTGAAGTATTGAGCACATTCTTCCACGCTTAAGCCTAAATAGTGACGCAATAAATCATAGGATTCACTAATTAATTCCATGTCCCCATATTCGATACCATTATGGACCATTTTGACAAAGTGACCGGCCCCATTTTCACCAATATAGGTCACGCAAGGTTTACCATCACTTGGTGCCTTAGCGGCCATGGCTTCAAGAATATCTTTCATTTCTAGATAGGCTTCTTTTTGACCACCTGGCATTAAAGCAGGCCCCTTCAGGGCACCCTCTTCACCACCAGAAACTCCCATACCGATAAAGTGGATTCCGGATTGAGCTAATTTTTCTGAACGCCGCATAGTATCTTTGAAATAAGTGTTTCCTCCGTCAATGAGGATATCGCCTTCTTCTAAAAGCGGTAAAATTTGGTCAATAAAATGATCAGTAGCTGCCCCAGCCTTTACCATAAGTAAAATACGACGGGGTCGTTCAAGATGTTCAACAAATTCTTCTAGCGAACGGGTAGGGACTAAGTTTTTGTCCTTGTTTTCTTCATAAACGGCTTCCATCCGTGAGGTAGTCCGATTATAAATAGCGACCGTATAGCCGCGGCTTTCAATATTTAGGGCCAAGTTTTTCCCCATTACCGCCATTCCGATTACACCAATTTGTGCTTGAGTCATAGTAGTTCCTCCTACATTCTAATAACATTCGATGAGATTGCGTCATTAGGCTTCTCATTTCAATGATAATATTATCAAAGTCTTTAGCAAAAATAAAGACGTAGCCAGGCACATGTTTTCAACCTTTGCTTAAGTGAAGGCTTAAAGAAATCTTTCTAAGTCCACGTTAAATGTCTTTAGCCTTTATGCTATAATAGCAAGGAGATTATTGTAAGGAGCGTTATACGAATATGTCAAATTCAACGAATTGGAAAGAGCAACGCGAAAAAGCCTATGAAAAATCAGAACGAAAAAAAAGGCGGAAGAAAAGATGGGGCAAATTATTCACCTGGGCCATGTTACTTGCCCTCGTTTCGAGTGTAGTGATTAGTCTAGGCGTTGCCGTTTACGGGTATTTTTTCTAAATAAACGCTAAAAAGCTTGCCTCTCTTCGATTGGCAAGCTTTTTATATTGTTCTTTTTTACGACCTTGATCGACTCGCTTATATTTTTAAAGTAAGTCATCCATGGCTTCTTCCTGGGCACTGCTTTCCTCTAAGGAATGATGGTCAATTCGCTCAAAGTTAAGCTTAGCTAGGCAATTATCCACTAAGCTATCAATATCAAGACGAGATTCATAATATTCGCAGCGGTCTACTTTTGGCTTAGTACTTGGTGAAGCCGGTGCAAAGACAGTACAGCAGTCCTCAAAGGGTTGAATCGACAAATCAAAGGTATCAATTGCTTGAGCAATATCAATAATTTCTAATTTATCCATGGTAACAACAGGACGAATAATCGGCGTTGTGGTCACGGCATTGATGGCATACATGGATTCAGCGGTCTGAGAAGCCACTTGCCCAAGGGACTCTCCATTAATAATGGATAGGGCATGGTACTGGTCACGAATGCGGTCAGCCACCCTTAGCATCATCCGCCGGGTAATAGTCATTAAATATTCACTGGGAATATGCTCCTTAATTGCTTCTTGAATTTCTGTAAAAGGCACTTCAATAAAATCGATCCAAGAGCCAAATTTAGTCAACTTACCCGCTAATTGTTTCGCCTTTTCTAGGGCTTGGGGACTGGTATAGGGTGGTGAAGCAAAGTGGATGGCAATGGGTCTGACTCCACGTTTCATGGCTAAATACCCCGCTACCGGAGAATCAATCCCCCCAGATAACATGAGGATCCCACGGGAACTGGTTCCCACCGGTAAACCGCCGATCCCTTTAATCCAGTCCGAGGAAACGACAAAGTCCTTGAAGCGCACCTTGACCCGGACAGTGAGGTCGGGCTTTTTCATTTTAACTTCTAAATCAGGGAATTCTTCCATCAGATAAGCCCCTAATTCCCGGTTAATAGCATTGGTGTCCATATGATAATTGTGGTCGGAACGGGAAGTAGCGACCTTGAAGCTATGAATTTCCCTTTCATCTAACTTTTCTTTCACTACTTGTTTGGCCACTTCTTTTAACAGGTCAAAGTCGCGGTCAATTTCGTAGACGGGACTATAACTTTGGATACCAAAAATATATTGCAAGCGATCAATAACGATTCCCTTATCGACACCATTAAGCTCAATAAACATGAAATCGAACTGTTCACTCACCTTAACCTGTGGATAGTCGGAAAAGATTTGGCGAATATTTTCAGCTAAACGGTTAATAAAACGACGTTTATTTTTTCCTTTCACTGATAATTCGCCATAACGAATCATGATTTTAGTTTCCATAAGACCTCCTATTGGATAACAGTAAATTTTTGACGTAAATCTTCAAAAGTGTCAATAAAGCACTGGGCTTCTTCTTCTGTATTTTCAAAGCCAAAGCTTAGACGAATAGCCGAATGAGCCCAAGAGCCATCAACCCCCATGGCTAGTAAGGTGGATGAAGAATGACCGGTTTGGCGGCTAGAACAGGCACTGGTTGTGGACACATAGATGCCCTTTTCTTCCAAAGCGTGGACCATCACTTCTCCACGAACCGCCTTTAAAGCAAAGCAGAGTACATGAGGAGAAGCGCCTGATGCAGGAGAAAAAATGCGGATGGTATCAGGGTATTGTTTGAGGTAAGCTCTGATTAAAGCTTGGATGGCTTCTTGGCGCTGGTTTTCTTCTTGAGCCCGCTCTAAACTTAAACGGAAGGCCTTGGCTGTTGCCACAATTCCGGGTAAGTTTTCGGTACCACTCCGTAGATTTGCTTCTTGGCCGCCACCTTCTACTAAATTCTTCAATGTCCGGTTTTTCTTTTTGTAGAGAATTCCCACTCCCCGAGGCCCATTGAATTTATGCGATGAGAAGGAATACAAATCAACCCGAGAATGAATGAGGGGATTCTTAAAACGGCCCAAGCTTTGGACGCCATCAACATGAAAGTGGATGGTGGGGAAATCGGTTAAAATTTCAGCAATCTCCTTGATCGGTTGGATGGTCCCAATTTCATTATTTACAGCCATGATTGACACCAGAATCGTATCCGCTCGCAATGCGGCCTGAAGATCCTTGGGGTTTACCCGCCCTTCCTTATCAACAGGTAAGTAAGTCACTTCAAAACCTTCTTGTTCTAGCTCTTTTAAAGTATGACTGACTGAGGGGTGTTCAACACTAGAAGTAATAATATGTTTGCCTCGACCCGCCTTTTCATAGGCCGTTCCTTTGAGAGCCCAGTTATTGGATTCGGTTCCCCCACTGGTAAAAAAGATTTCCTCAGCCTGGCAGCCACAGAGCTCTGCGATTTGCTGGCGGGCTTTATTGAGCAAGGCTTTTGCTTGGTTACCTAAGTCATGCAAGCTAGAAGGGTTGCCGTAATAATTCTCCATGGTCATCACCAGGGACTTTAAAGCGGCAGGATCAATTTTAGTTGTTGCACTATTATCAAAATAAATGATTTCTGACATGATTACTCCTTTACAAACGGTCAAAATAGTGACTGCTAGTCATTCCATCAATGGATAAAAAAGCAAAAGTGCATCAAATCAATAGCTATCCAATTGATTGAAGCACTTTCCTTGTTTAGAGACTGGTCAATGAGCCCCTATTAATATTTAATATAAACGCTCTTCTTTCTCTTGACGATATTGGTTCTCGACTTTATTAGAAGCCCCTGACTCTAATTGGTCAACAGCTTGACTAATAGTCTGATGAGCCTTTTTATAATCGAAAGTTTGATTAAAGTAATAAGAAGATTTTTCGATGGCTTGATTCAGTTCAGGATGGTTGGCCCGGTAGCGGTTAGCATATTGAACGGTTTGTTCGGTCAATAAGGCTTGGTCAATCATATTTTCCGTTTCTAAATCCAGGCGCTCAATCGCTTCGGAAACTTCATTGACGAGCTGGTCAATTTCATCCATATCCAGTTTGACCCGATTCATTTTGCGCTCGAGTTCTTCAACTTTATCTTCAGTAGCAAAATAACGATCTAGATAAGCATCAGGAAGTCCCGGTAAATGATACTGATTCACCCGACGTTTCATGTTACGCATATCTAAGTCGAAAGTGTAAAGCATGTCACGGGCATCGCGTTCTTTTTGCCGGAGATTGGCTAAGGACCCCACAATATGGGATTGGGCCTTATCAATTTCATTAAGCTGTTCATATTTATCTTTATAAACGCTCTGCATGTCGGTATAGGCAATGACGTGGGCTCCTAGACGTTGGTTAACGGTATCCACTTCTTCGTGGATGCGGTCAATTTGAGCAGCGTAGTCCTGTAACTTGCCCAGTTCATTATCATGAAGCAGATAATTTTGGGACACCCGGTCAATTTCTAGTGATCCATAGCGATTACTTTGGCGGACTTGGTTAATTCTTTGTTCAAGGTTACCTTGGTTTTTCTCAATATATTCCTTAGCCCGTAATTCAACTTCCATTAATTCATAGCTGCGGTCAATTTGAGCTTCAGTTGCGCTCATTAAGGAAGATGTTTCACTTAAATCGCATTCAGCTAAGGCTGCATAGCATTGCTCGATGCCCTTTTCTACCTGTTGAATTTCTTCATCAACCCGCACACCAGAAGGGAATTGGAAGTCCATATCTAGCATTTGCGAATAGCCTGATTTAAGGTCTTCAAGTTGTTCTTCATATTCATTATCAATCTTATCCAATAGCTTAGGAATTTCTTCCATCATTGCTTCTAAGGCTTCAATATCTTCCTTAGTTTGGTCTAAAACATCATGAGCGGCTAGATAGTCGGCATCGCTCATTAAGGTATTGTATTTGGTAAAGTCCAATTCAATATAAGAAAGATGTTTTTCCAAAGTTTCTTGTGAATCCCCATAGGCATAACCATGAGCAAGGAGTTGTTTTCTTATTTTGGCATAGCGGTCATTAATCTCTTGAAAATAAGCTTCATTTTTTGACTCGCTAGCTAAGAGTTCTTCTAAGGATTGATTGATATTTTGAACATCTTGCAAAGTATCATAAATCAACTTTTCGGTTTCTTCGGCCGTTTTTCTAGACTTAATCAGCGAAAATTTATCAGCATCTGCCTGGGCCTGCACCAGTGCCGCTTCAATTTCAGGCAACTTATACTGTTTAATAGTTTGCCACTTGGCTTGTTCAGCCTCAAATAGCCGGCGTGTGTTTCCACTCACATTTTTATTACGGATAGTGTAGAGTTTATCTGCAACAGGAATGGCCATGATCTCCTGTTTTTTCTCATCAAGTTCTAGGTTGGTTTTGCTTTGCTTGCGACCTAAGTAGTAGAGTAGGCCATAGCCAATCAAAATAATCACAATGATGATGATTAGAGCAATTATAAATCCCACTGTCTTCCCCCCTCTATTGCTAAAAAGACGCTTTTATACCTAATAATAAACATTATACGCTAAAGTTAGGACTTAGTCCACACTGGCCTTAGGGCAATGACCAAAGTATCCACCCGGCAAGGGGCTACTCCCGCTATACAATAAAAGTCTGTTACAAAAACTGTAACAGACTTTTCTAAAAGCGGATTAAACTTGGTTGTAGTATTCAACAACGAGTGATTCGTCAATTTCTTGGTTCATTTCATCGCGTTCTGGTAAGCGTGATAATGAGCCTTCGAGTTTATCAGCATCAAATTCAACATAAGGAACATGGCCATATAAACCTTCAACTGAATCTTTAATCACTTGTAAGTTCTTAGATTTTTCACGAACGCCGATAACTTGTCCTACTTCAACAATGTAAGAAGGAATATCAACACGTTTGCCATCAACAGTAATATGCCCATGGGAAACTAATTGACGGGCTTGGCGACGGGTAGAAGCTAAACCTAAACGGTAAACCATATTATCTAAACGTTGTTCTAAAAGGGTCATGAAGTTGGTACCCACAGTACCTTCTTTAATCTTTTCAGCACGGTTGTATAGATTATGGAATTGTTTTTCAGTTAAACCATAGATAAAACGTAATTTTTGTTTTTCTTGTAATTGAAGACCGTATTCAGATAAGCTCTTACGACGTTGGTTAGGTCCATGTTGACCAGGAGCGTAAGGGCGACGGGCTAATTCTTTACCAGTTCCGGATAATGAAATCCCATAACGACGTGATTTCTTCCAGCTTGGTCCTGTATAACGTGACATAAATTGTTTCCTCCATTTTTAAATAATTTCTTTGGAGTAAAATAATTATGGAATTGATCGCATTCGTGTAGTTCATCCAAGGCTTTCCCCTATGCAGCCGCAGGTACTCACTACACCATTCGTGGGCGAACTATTGACGAGCTTGCTTCAACTCTGCTGCATTATTTTACACAACCATTAGTGTACTAAATATCTACCCTGCTGTCAATTTATTTACCGATATTTTTCTGATACTTATTCCTAAGCAGACTTATTGAAGTTTTGCTATAAAGTCCAGCGTAGCTTGGGCGCTTTGACGACCCACTTTTTCAATAAACTCTTCAAAAGTTATATTAGCATCATGGTTAGCGGTATCTGAGATGGCCCGGATAATAACAAAGGGAATCTTAAAACGATAAGCCACTTGACCAATCGCCGTGCCTTCCATCTCGGTACACATAGCTCCAGGGAAGTGCTCTTGAATCCAAGCCACCTTGTCTTGGCTAGCAATAAAGGAATCTCCAGAAACAATCGGTCCAACTTTAATGTTAGCTTGGCTAGCATGTTCAGAATAATACTGATAAAAAGCTGAACGCCATTGAGGGTCGGTTGGGTAGTTAACCGGCATCCCATCCACTTGGCCTAAGACATTATCAAACGCAGTCGCATCGACATCGTTATAGATGGCATATTTCGCCAAGACAATGTCCCCAATCTTTAAACTAGGATCAATAGCTCCAGCTGAACCGGTATTAATAATCACATCCGGATCTTCCAGAGCAACGACAGTCGTAGCCAAGGCCGCATTGACCTTACCCACACCGGATTGGGCGATCACTAAATCCTTGCCCTGATAGCTGCCTAGCCAATAGGTCATATCGGCGATTGTCTTTTCTTCTAAATGGTCAATAGTTTCAATATAATAATTCACTTCCCGACTCAAGGCCGCGATAATAGCAATTTTCATTCTTCTCTCCTATACAAAAAATGCAATAGCAGTAACGACAATGATGGCTAAAATTAAAATAATGATACCCCAATTGAGGAAGCGGTCAATTGGAGGCCTTTGGTGAAGTCTGCCTTCCCTGTCATCTTGGTCTGCTTCCTCAAGTTTCCCAGACTGGCTAGCTGCTTTAGCCGCTTCCAGGTCTGCGTCAGCCTCTTGACTGGCGGATGAGCTAGCTTGGCTCTCATCAGCTTCTGATTCAGCGAGCTTCTCTGGGGCAACTGGGCGAGATTCATTATCTATTTCTTCTTGGTCATCAAACTCGTCCTCTTGTTTGAAGAGGCGCCGCCAGATATTTTTGCGGTTGTTCTTCTCCCGGGCCTTCCGATAAGAGCGTCGGGTAATTAAAGGATCCTTTTGCTTCATAATAATTACTTCGTTTCACCTCGTAATTTGATAATCTCCCATTGCTTGACGGCATAAATGGTCTTCATGTCACAAATGTCTCCTTTTTCAATAGCCGCTTGTACTTCTTCGAAACTTAATTGAAAAACTTCAATATGTTCATCAGCATCTTGGGCTTTAGGATGAGCGACCTTAGCCAAGCTGGAAGCTTGATAAATTTGAAGATTTTCATCTAAGTAGCCCGGTGAGACATAAAATTTATCCAGGGCTTGCCAGTTTTCAGCTTGAAAGGCAGTTTCCTCTTCGAGTTCACGCTTGGCAGCAGTTAAGAGGTCTTCTCCAGGATCGACTAAGCCGGCCGGAATTTCTAAAATTGCCTTTTCAATAGCTTTACGGTATTGCTTGACCAGTAATAATTTATCATCATTAATCGCTAAAATTGCCACTGCGGGGGCATGGTGGATGATTTCACGATTGGCTTTTTCTTTATTTTGTAATTCCACCACGTGCTTTTCAACTTCAATCAAACTGCCTTGGTAAATGATTTCTTTATTGAGTGTTTTTTCACCGAATTCCATGAGGCTACCCCTTTTCTTTGCAATTAAATTCTTTTTTATTGTAACAAAAATCTCTCAGAATGGGTCAAGGTCTCTAATTCTTAAGCAGAACTTACATATTATTTGTTAAAAGCGTCTTTTTCAACTAGAATATAAACAGACAAAAATAAAGGAGGTAATCACTATGGGTTGGATTTGGTCCCTCATTGTTGGTGGTGTACTTGGTGCAATCGCTGGTGCCATCATTGGTAGAGACGTTCCCGGTGGAGTGATTGGAAATGTAATTGCAGGTATTCTCGGTTCCTGGCTAGGCGGAAAATTAATGTCTGGCTTCGGTCCAGAAATCGGCGGTTTTTACATTATTCCTACCCTACTAGGTGCCATTATTATTTTGCTCATCTATTACTGGCTGGCTAAGAAGCTAGGCTAATTAATTATCAATTAAAAAAGGCCCTGAGTCACTTGATTAGATTTTATGGTGACCCCAATAAGTTGGACTTTATATATAGTGAGTTGGCCTTTGGCCAGCTCTTTTTTGTTGCTTACAGTTCTTGCTTATTTCTTGCCGACACATTTACTCAGAAATTTAAACTTGTCAAGAGGAAGAGCGTAGCGGCTCTTGATAAGTTTAAAGTTTATGTGTAATCATTAAGCGGCGAAAGAAGCGTGATGAAGACGAAATTCTATAGGACTCCTAAAATCTAATTTTTCTTTGATTCTTTCACCATTGTAATAGATTATAAAATCTTCAATCGCTTGTGCTAATTCTTCAAAGGAATGATAAGTCCGACCATAGTAGACTTCTTGTTTTAGTAGACTAAAGAAATTCTCCATTGGCGAATTATCTAAGCAATTTCCTTTACGAGACATACTTTGAAAAATTCGGTGATCCTTCAAGAGCCGGGTGTAACTTTTCATTTGATAGGCCCAGCCCTGATCAGAATGAAAGGTTCTTCTGTATGGACATAATTTACTTGCTTCAATGGCAGCTTGTAGCCCCTCCAACATGCTTTGTCCATTAGGCTGATGTGTTATCTTAAAAGAAATAATTTCTCGATTAAATAGATCCATGTAAGGATCTAAATAGAGTTTTCCAGTTTGATAATTCCCAGAATCATCGGCATAGTAGTATTTAAATTCTGTTGTGTCTGTTGTTATTTTTTGATAAGGAATGGTCGAATCAAACCGCCGGTTGATACGATTTGGCGCTATCTCTCCAATCGTTCCTTTGTAGGAATTATATTTTCTTGTCTTTCTAGTATAGCTAGTGACCTGTATCCCCATAATTTTCATTAGGCGTTGAACTTTGTTTTTACTGACCTTATAACCACGGGAAAGCAGTTCAGCTCGCATTCTTCGATAACCATAATCCTTATGGGTTTCTCTGATGTCTTTCATTTCCTCTTTTAAATCGGCATCCTTATCAATTTCCTCATCTTTATTTTTCCAATAAAAGTAGGTCGATTTAGGAAACTTTAAAACGCTAAGAATATCTTTTAAAGCATATTTTTCATCATGGAGACGTGTGATTTCGGTCACTATTTCTTCTTTTCTCGCTTGACTCTTTGAGCCACACGTCTCCTCAATCCTTTTAAAAATTTGTTCTCAATTTCTAAATCCGTAATCCGTTGTTCAAGTTCCTTTATTTTTGCTTCACTTAACTGATTGGTTTCGCTGCTATCCTTTATTTGATTGATTTGTGATTTCTTTTTAGACACTTTAGGTGGCCTTCCTTTCCTCGCGGAAAGGCCATCAAGTCCTCTTTCATGATAAGCTCTTCGCCAATTAGCGATTAGACTTGGATTATTCATGTTTAATGAATTGGCCAATTCGCGATAACTCATTTCCGTACTTTCATACAATTCTATCGCATTTAATTTGAATTCAACAGTATAAACCTGTTGAGTCCGCCTTTTCTTTAAACCATCTACACCAAATTCATAATAGTTATTAACCCACCTTCGTAAAATAGAAGGATCTATTCCTGCTTTATTAGCTAAGGTTCGATAACTTCCTTTTTTCGCAATATAGTCTCCTACTAAATTCAGTTTAAATTCTAATGAATATTTAGACATAAAAATAACCCCCAAAAGTTGAATTCTTAGTCCAACTTTTGGGGGTCACTACATTTTAATCAGTGACTCAGGGCTTTTTGCTTTTCTTAATGGCTGCTATTTATCAGCGCTTAAAGCCGCCATAGTGACATAGTTATAAGGTTGGTTATAGTGAGGCAAGAAGAAGATATCTAGGAGTTGTAATTTATCCATGGTTAATTCTTCTTGGATTGCTAAGGAGAACATGTGGATTAATTGGTGCATATCGTAATGAGAAGCTAATTGGGCACCTACGATCCGGTTACCTTCTTCAGTATAGACAATCCGAATTTTTACCTTTTCATTCTTTTCTTCTGGCATAAAGCCTGGTAATTGTAAGTCTTCATAGTCAACAAATTTCACTGGAATATCGGCTTTTTTCGCAGCCTTAATACTTAAACCGGTGGAAACTAATTTCAAGTCAAAGATTTCAATTCCGTTAGAGCCTTGGACGCCAGCGCCGTCAATGGCAGTCCCTGCTGCATTATGGGCACCAACGATTCCGGCACGAACTGCATTACTTGCTAAAGCAATATAGGTAGTATCTTGCAAAGCATTGGAATAGTTGGTTGCACAGTCGCCCACAGCATAAACATCTGGGTCAGAGGTTTGGAAACCACGGTTTACTAAATATGCGCCATTACCGAAACGTTCCAGGTAGTCTTCACCAAGGTTTGAATTAGGTCTAAAGCCGATACAGTTAATCACAGCATCCACTTCATATTGGCCTTTATCGGTTTTTAGTCCAGTGACCCGTCCATTTTCACCTAAATATTCTTGGGCGAATTCACCGTAATGGGTCTCAATCCCGTTTTCTTTAAGGTTTTCATCCATTAATTGGGAGAACTCTTTGTCATAGTAGGAAGCCAAACAAGTATCTTCAGCATCGAATAATAATACATTCTTACCACGACGTCTTGCTGCTTCAGCAATTTCTACCCCAATATAACCGGCACCAATAACTGCTACGGTATCAACGCCTTCTTTGCTGAGTTCTTGGTCAACCGCTTGGCCTTCTTGGAAGAGTTTTAAGAAGTGAATGCCATCTAAGTCTTTACCAGGTAAGTTAGGAGCAATTGGTGCAGACCCTTCAGCAAGAATTAATTTGTCATAAGATTCTTCAATTTCTTGCCCATCTTTTGTTTTGGCATAAACGACCTTCTTATCAAAATCAACCTTTTCCACATTAGTTTCCAAAGAAATTTTAGCACCTTTGGCTTCAAAATCTTCTGGTTTAGTATAGAAAAGTCCTTCATAGCCATCGATTTGGCGACCTACCCATAAGGCAGTCCCGCAGCCTAAATAACTTAAGTTTGAGTTACGGTCAAGCATGACTAATTCATTGCCTTCTCCATAATTATCTAAAATAGTATTTGCCGCTGCAATCCCAGCATGGTTTGTACCAACAATTACAAATTTCATTTTGCTACCTCCTAAATTTTGTACTATTTTCTACATGTTTATTATATCACGAAGTCATGTAAGCGCTATTTATATTAGCAAATTAGCGTAAAATCAAGGTAAAAAGACACAATTTGTATTTATTTTCACTAACTAGATACAATTATTGTTTATTTTATAACTAAATTAACTTTCCACTTTCCTTTTTTGTTTTTATTTACCCTCTTCTATGGATTAGACAAAAAAACTACCCCAATCAAGCTAGTAATCTGATTGGAATAGCTTATTCATTTATTGAACGTTCACCGCTTGAGGGCCTCTTTGTCCCCAAGCAATTTCAAAAGCTAGAAGATCATTGACCAGCATTTTTTCATAGTCAGCTGCCTGTAAGGCAGTCCGGTGGATAAAAACTTCTTTTTCAAAATAGGGATGAAGGACTTGAATAAAACCATAGCCACGTTTTTCATCGTATGACTTTAAAATTCCTTGGTACATGACTAATCTTCCTCTTTGACTAGTGCTTCAGGGAAGTTTTTAAGGACGATATCAGCACAACGTTGGCAAAGACTTTCTGCTCCTTCAACACTACCTACTGAAGGATAAACGCCCCGGCAACGGTCACACACCTTACCATCAGCCGGAACGATGGCAATGGCATAGTCCTCGTAATCGGCGGCTTGGTCACCTGCTTCTTGATAGTCTTTAATTTCTAACTGGGAAACAATCAGATAAGTTTTTAGGTCTTCCCCAATGCTTTCCAAGAATTGGCGACTATCTTCCTTAGCATAAACAATGACCTTGGCCTCTAAAGACTTACCGATCACTTTTTCGTTACGGGCGCTTTCTAAGCTATGGTTAACGTCACCTCTAAAGTTAAAGAATTTTTCCCATTTTGCTTTTAATGCTTCAGCATTGCTATAGTCTTCTACTTTAGGGAAGTCTGCTAATTGGACATAGTCCTCAGCTTCACCCATGTAGGACCAAATTTCTTCTGTGGTATGGGGAATAATTGGAGTAAGCAGGATAGTCATTTTCTTTAACACTTCGTACATTACCGTTTGCATGTTGCGCCGTTTAGGATCATCGGCTAAGAGAATATAAGTAACATCCTTGGAATAGTCCAAATAGAAACTAGACATGACTTGGGTGAGGAAATTAATGATTTCTTGGTAAATACTGTTGAAATCATAATGATTGTAGTAATCAATGACATGGTCAACTAATTCATTAAGTAGGACCAAGATATATTGATCAATACTGTCAAGGTCATCATAAGCGACATAATTTTCTTTGGCATCGAAGTCAAAGAGATTTCCTAAAGTAAAGCGCAAGGTATTCCGGATCTTCCGATAAGACTCAGCCACTTGACCCAGGATATCATCAGAAATACGAACATCATAGCGGGAATCTACTGAAGCCACCCAGAGGCGTAAAATATCTGCCCCACGTTGGTCACAGACATCATTAGGAGAGACGGTGTTTCCTAATGACTTACTCATTTTACGTCCTTCCCCATCGTTAACAAAGCCTTGGGAAACGACTTCCTTATAAGGCGCATGGTCATTAACGGCAACAGAAGTTAAGAGACTAGAATTAAACCAACCACGGTATTGGTCAGACCCTTCCAGATACATATCTGCTGGATAGGAAAGTTCATCTCGAGTTTGTAAAACCCCAGCCCATGATGAACCTGAGTCAAACCAAACATCCATAATGTCATTTTCCTTGGTGAATTGACCATTAGGCGAATGTTCATTTTCGTAACCCTCTGGAAGTAAGTCCTTGGCTTCTTTTTCAAACCAAATATTTGACCCATGTTCTTCGAAGAGCTTGGCTACATGGTCAATGGTTTCTTCGCTAATGATCGGTGTGCCGTCTTCTGCATAGAAAATAGGTAGTGGAACTCCCCAAACCCTTTGTCTAGAGATGACCCAGTCACCCCGGTCGCGAATCATGTTATAGATCCGGTGTTGACCAGAAGGATGCCACCAAGTCACTTCATTATTGATAACATCTAGGGTCTTTTCACGTATTTTATCTACTGAACAGAACCATTGAGGGAGGGCTCTAAAAATAACTGGTTTCTTGGTCCGCCAGTCATGGGGATAACTATGGACAAAGTATTCTACCTTTAATAAGGTGCCATTTTTAGTCATTTTATCAATGACTAAGTCGTTCCCTTCTTCGTAGAAGATCCCTTCTAAGCCTTCAGCTTCATCAGTAAAACACCCTTGGTCATCCACAGGGGACAAGACATCTAAGCCATATTTAACCCCGACATAGTAGTCATCTTCCCCATGACCAGGCGCCGTATGAACTAAACCAGTACCTGATTCAGTGGTCACATGGTCCCCCAGGATGAGTAGTAATTCGCGGTCATAGAATGGGTGGTTGGCCTTCATCAATTCCAGATCTTGACCTAAGACTCTATCTTCAACATGATAATCGGCCCATTGGAATTTTTCTGCTAAACTTTCTAGCAATTCGCTAGCAACGACATAGTGATGACCATTGACTGCCACTAAACTGTATTCGATTTGTGGATGAACTGCAATAGCTTCACTAGCAGGCAAGGTCCATGGTGTGGTGGTCCAGATAATAAATTCAGTATCCTCTGGTAATTTGCCCTTAGTATCCTTGGCCTTGAAGGCAGCATAGATACTTGGGGTTTCCACGTCTTTATATTCAATTTCCGCCTCAGCTAAGGTCGATTCACTTGAAGGTGACCAATAGACCGGTTTATTCCCCCGATAAATTAAGCCCTTCTTAGCCATTTCACCAAAAACACGAATTTCTTGGGCTTCAAACTTTTTAGTATAGGTAATATAAGGGTCTTCCCAATCCCCTTGTCCCCCTAAGCGTTTAAAGTCTTGGCGTTGGCTATCGATTTGTTGGCTCGCGTAATCTTGACAGATCTGACGAAATTCAGCTGTCGACATTGACTTACGGTCCACTCCTGAATTAGTCACCGCTTGTTCAATCGGTAGGCCGTGGGTATCCCAGCCAGGCACATAGGGACTATAGTAGCCCTGCATGTTTTTAGAACGGACAATGATATCCTTGGTAATCTTATTTAAAGCATGACCAATATGAATATTTCCATTGGCATAGGGAGGGCCATCATGGAGCACAAAGGGTTCATTGTCCTTATTTTGGCTCAAACGTCTTTCATAGACCTGATTTTCTTCCCATTCTTTTTGACGTTCTGGTTCTTTTTTGGGTAAATTTCCCCGCATAGGAAACTTCGTTTTTCCTAAGTTTAAAGTATCTTTCATTTTCATATATCAATTGCTTCCTCTCATTAAAATAAAAAAACACACCGCCCAAAGGGACGATGTGTGCTCGTGGTACCACCCAATTTTACAGATAAAGTTCTGCCTTAAAGTCTTAACGCAACTAACGGCCCAGCTTACTCTACATGTTCAGCTAAACAGGTCAACAGATGATAATCTAAGGCCATAATCATCTATCTCGCACCCCACATAGACTCGCTCAGATTAAAGTACCTTAAACCGTGTTCTGTTATAAATCTTATTGCAATCAATTATACGCAAGAAAAGCTAAATTTTCAACTTCAAAATAGATCCCATTTGCTCAGTTTTAATTATCGCTATCCAGTTTCTCTGCTTCTTCATCAAATAGTTTTTGTGCCTCTTCAGGCATTTGCGCCGGTTGGTCACCAGAAGCTTGGTCAAAAAATTCTTTTTGAGCTTGTTTATGCTTAGCCTCATCCAAAGCTTCTTGGTAGAGTTGGTCAGCTTCCTGGTTACGTACCTGGAAACTCTCCTCAGCTAGGACTTCGTCCAATACCGGTGTCTCCACTTTTTCTTCTTCTTGATCTTCAAAGAGTTCTTGCCATTGCGGATCATCTAAAACTTCTTTTGCATTATTAATCAAGCCTTGCATTTGGAAGATGTAGTAACGCGACATTTCCCTGAGCCGTGATTTC
This sequence comes from Aerococcus sp. Group 1, assembly GCF_000193205.1. Classification (NCBI taxonomy): domain Bacteria; kingdom Bacillati; phylum Bacillota; class Bacilli; order Lactobacillales; family Aerococcaceae; genus Aerococcus; species Aerococcus sp. Group 1. The sequence goes on from NC_015278.1 coordinate 1,417,283, forward strand.
TCTTTAACAATGGTATTGGCTTTATCCGCTGCCGTTTGTAGGAGTTTTTGGGCTTCCGATTCGGCTTTTTGAATAATAAGATCAGCCTCATTCAAGCTATCCGCGCGCACCCGGTCAGCGGCTTGTTGGGCAACTACTATAGACCGATTCACTGAGGCTTCTCGTTCACGATATTCATCGAGCTGGTTATTGACATCGTATAATTCTTGTTGCAAATATTGATTATTGGTCTCCAGATTATCCATGACCATGGAAAGCTCTTTGAGATAAGCGTCGACCTCTTTTTTATCATAACCCCGCATTTTGCTATTAAATGTTTTTTCTCTAACTTGTTTAGCTTGCATCGAAAGTAACCTCCTAGCGATTTTCTAAACGACTTAATTGTACCCGATACTTTCCCTTTTTGCTGACCTTAAGCACCTTGTCTAAGCGCAGCCGACCATGATGTCTAAGCGATAAAATATCTCCTTCTGAAACTGTTTGAGCACTATTGGTTAAGGGCATCCAATTGTATTTTACTAAGCCTGCTTCAATAGCCGATTTTACTTTTGAGCGCGACAAGTTAAAGCCCTCGCTCAAAACCAGATCCATACGAAAAGAAGCTAGTGATCTTTCCAAGGGCTGCCATGGGTCTGCCACTTGGATCCTATCAGCAAAATCAACGGCTTCTAATTTAACACTGACTTTTCCAATACGCTGAATTTGGCTATTTACAAAGTCAATGAGAGAAGCATCAATAAAAAATTGCCAGTCTAAGTCAGAGTGAATAATATCGCCAATTCGATTTCTTTGTAAACCTTGTCCCAATAAAGTCCCTAAGACTTGGCGATGTTCAATATGGTTGAACTTGGCGGCATAATTAATCTGAATCAGGCTAATGTTAAAATCACCATCATTGACCTCCTCATAGCGAGGAGCAATGATCATCCGGCGCATTTCAGCTTGAGGATAACCGCCAAAATCTATAACCTGTATGTCTTCATCTTTACCAATGATGGAATAAACAATGGCCTGCTCTCTAGGATCCAAAAAGTGGCTTAGAAAGGGTTGAAAGGATGAAGCCACTCGATTTTTCCAATTAATCACCTGGTCAACAAAGTCTGCCTCACTCGGCAAGAAATGCATCAAAGTCGAATCGGTCATCTCAAATAACAGTCCTTCTAGCGTAAAACATTTAAGCCACTAATGGCTAATTCTAAGACTAAGATGGCTACAATAGGGCTAAAACTAATGCCGCCGATCGGTGGGATTATCCGTTCAAACCAGTCAATATAGGGCCTGACGATCCGGTCCAATAATTGGCCCAAACGGCTCTGTCTAGCACCTGGCAACCAGGATAAAAGTGCCCAAACGATGATAACAGAAATATATATTTGCAATACATTTTGAATAAAATTAATCATTAACATTCCTACCTTTTTGGCTAGTCTTTGAAGAAAGCTGCCCCTACTCGAATAAAGCTGGCCCTTTCTTTAATGGCAAGTGGATAGTCTTGGCTCATTCCCATGCTAAGCTCGGTGCAAGGAGCGTGCATCCATTGCTGGTCAGCAACTTGGTCACGCAAGCTTGCCAATTGTCTAAAAATTTCTTGAACTTCTGAGTCACTGGCGGCACTCGGAGCCATGGTCATCAGACCAACTACCTTGATTTTCTTAAATTCAGCTAATTGTTTGATGAAGGGAAGGGTCTCTTCCTTTGTTAGACCATGTTTGGAAGTTTCTCCAGATATATTCACTTCAACAAAACATTTAATCTCTTTGGCCGCCCGCTTGTCGATCTCTTTAGCTATCTTTATACGGTCTAAGGCATGGTAATAGTCGATTTCATTAATAACCTCTTTGACCTTTCGTGACTGCAAAGGCCCGATTAAATGCCAAATCACATCATCCGGCATAGCTGCTTTTTTAGCTAATAAGCCTTGGACATAATTTTCTGCAAAGTGACGGATGCCACAATGGTATACTGCCATGGCCTCTTCAGGACTATGATATTTAGAAACGCAAATCAGCGTGACCTTGTTTGAAGAACACGCTGATTGCTTAGTATCCTCTATGATACCTTCAATTTGTTTTACATTCGCTTGAATCGTCATGATCTTAACGACGACGCTTTCTAAAGAATGGTGGTGTGTCTAACTCATCATCTTCACTAACGTTATCAGTAAAGCGGTTGTCTTGTTGGTAGCGTGGGTCTTGGCCACCATAATTACGTCCTGAATCATTCCAAGGCTCTTGGCTTACTTGTCCTTGACGGTTTTGGAAAGCTTGGTTATTTGGAACTTGTTTTTCTTCAAAGTATTCGGGACGGTTCCCCAAATTTCTGGCTTGTCCTTGGTTTTGAAAGGCTTGATCTTGATAATTTGGTGTAGCTTGGCTAACGGGACGTTGCTTTTTTGCCTTACGTTGTTTTTCTTGGCGACGTTCAGGATCAATCCCGGTAGCAATAACGGTTACCACCACTTCGTCATCTAAACGATCATTGATAGTGGTACCAAAAATGATGTTCACTTCGCTAGAAGAAGCTGCACCAACGATTTCAGCAGCGTCTTGGGCTTCAAATAAGGTTAGGTCTTCCCCACCAGAAATATTCAAGAGAATTTGTTCAGCGCCATCAATGGAGACTTCCAATAATGGTGAAGAAATGGCCTTCTTAGTTGCTTCAGCGGTACGGTTTTCCCCGCTTGCTGTACCAATGCCCATTAAGGCTGTCCCTTGGTCTTGCATCACAGTACGCACGTCAGCAAAGTCCAAGTTCACATAGCCGGGTGAGGTAATCAAGTCAGAAATTCCTTGTACCCCTTGGCGTAAGACATTGTCCGCTTCACCAAAGGCTTCCCGCATTGGGGTTTTCTTATCAACAATTTCTAATAAACGGTTGTTAGAAATGGTCACTAAGGTATCCACATATTCCTTCATGTTGGCAATACCTTCTGCAGCTGCACGACCACGTTTAGGACCTTCAAAGGTAAATGGACGGGTAACTACCCCAACGGTTAAGGCACCTAAGTCTTCCTTAGCAATACGAGCAACAATTGGAGCAGCACCGGTACCAGTACCACCACCCATGCCAGCGGTAATAAAGATTAAATCAGCACCTTCTAGTGCTTCGCGAATTTGGTCTTCACTTTCTTCAGCGGCTTTTTGCCCTACTTCTGGTTGGGCCCCAGCACCAAGGCCACGGGTCACTTTAGGGCCTAAGTGAATCTTTGCATCTGCTTTAGAGTTAGCCAAGGCTTGGGTATCAGTATTAGCAACAATAAATTCAACACCCTTAACACCTTCCTCGATCATGCGGTTAACAGCATTGTTACCCCCACCACCAACACCAATGACCTTGATGTTAGCGTTATTGTTGTATTCTGCAGTATTATCAAATTCTAAATCCATAGTTAATCCTCCTAATTTATAAGCAATTCCCTCTTAACTAAACATATCATCAAAAACTTGACGTATTTTTTGTAAGAATCCTTCATCTTCTTGGTTGTCATCTTGATAATCTTGACCAGCATCTTCAGCTGTTGCATAAACATCACGCTCATCATTCGTTACAGAATCCTTATAAGTTGGTTCATCCACAACTGCCTCTTGATGAAGGGCTTGATTGGAAGCTTGGTAACTTGGTTTACTTTGATTACTGTTTACAGAATGGGTTTTTCCTTGAGCAACATGATAAATATCTGGGAGCTTAGCTGCATAAGCCACAACGCCATATGCTGTTGTAAAGCTTGGATTTCTTAGGCCAACTTGTTCAGGAATATAGAACCTAACATCCGTGCCAAACATTTCCTCAGCCAAATCAACTAAACCTGGTAAGGAAGCGGCTCCTCCGGTGATCACAACTCCTCCAGGAAGTTCAAAGGCTTCCACTTGGTCTAGGGCTTTCTTTAGCGTTTCAAATATTTGTTGTAAACGTGCTTCAATAATTTCTGCAAGATACTGTTCATCAACACGAACAGGGTCTTTTTTCCCGATCGTTTCAACTGGGAAATATTCATCAGGACTGGTAACGTCTGATTTTGCGTAGCCATATTCTAATTTAATACGTTCAGCATTTTCTAAAGTCGTATTGAGTATGGTGGAAATATCTTTTGACACATATTCTCCACCTTCTTGATCAACATAAGAGAATTTTAATTGACCTTCATGAATTACACTGGCTGTAGATTGCCCGCCACCCATGTCAATGATAATAGTTCCAAAATCGCGTTCATCTTCCGATAAGGCCACTTGACCATTGGCCAAGGGTTGAACAACTAGGTCATCAACAATGAGACCAGCTTTATCGACACAACGTTTAATGTTGTGAATGATGGTTTTAGGACCGGTAATCATGCTGGCGTATAATTCTAAACGTACGCCAATCATACCACGTGGGTCGCGAATGCCATCAAAACCATCAACGATAAATTCTTCAGGGACAACTGAAATAATTTCTCTCTCTGGGGGTACAGCTCTCACTTTAGCTGCTGATAAGACATTGTAGACGTCCTTGTCGGTGATTTCTCGATTTTCTCCTGAAACGGCAATCATTCCGTAACAAGGTTCAATATTAATTTGATTACTTGGAACGCCGACAACCACTCGATCAATTTGTATGTTAGCTTTCTGTTCGGCTTGGTTTACTGCACTTCTAATCGCTTCGACGGTTTTATCAATATCAACAATTACTCCTCGGCTTAGGCCTTCAGAGCGTTGACTACCAACACCGATAATATTTAAACGTTGATTAACATTTTCGGCAACAACGACTTTGACGGAAGTGGTTCCAATGTCTAATCCTACATATGTTTTGGGTTGAACCATATGATTGAAACCTCCTATTTAATTCTATAAGTATTAGATATGACTATATCGCAATTAATTTTAACATAAATCCTATTAAGACGAAACGAATTTGTTAGTAATCGGTCTTTTTACTTCTACCGCTTGCCCAGCAAATAGGACTATTAATTGTTTTTAATCATTGTATAAGAGACAAGTCCTTTTTTTCAATCCAATTTAATAGATAAATTTTAAGAATTACTTGACCTAGTCTGAGTCACTGTTGATGACTGCTGGCTCGAATTAGTGCCGGGTCTAGGGCTGGACTGACTACTCGTTTGCCTTTGTGAAGAAGTCACTTCCTCACTTGCTCCGCTTTGCTCTCCTCTTGGCTTAGGTTTATCTCCTAGCTTAGACTCGCTGCTATGCTTATCAGCCTTTGCCTGCTTTTCTTTAGACTTTTCCTTGGCCTGGTCCACTTTTTCTTGGTAGGAAGCTTTTTCCTCCGGACTCGCAAAAGGATCGTTGAGGGGATTCTTTTCTTGGAAATAGCTCCCTACCTCCATATTAATTACCCCGGTTTTTCCTTCTAATTCACTAACGATTTGGTCATAGTACTGCATCCGGTCAGCAATACTATCGATAAAACCTACCACGATATTGCCATCTTCCATTTTTAAAGCAATGTGGTTAGGGTAATTATCATCGCTAATATTCACAACTTCATTAATCTTAGCCAGTAAGTCATCAGACAATTTGGAAAGTTGGTTGGCCAGGTGAAGTAGTTCTTGGTCTTCAAAACCAGTAAAGAGGGGAATATCCTGGTCAAGATAAGGAATAGCCCCATCAAGCATAATATGATTTTCCAAAACCGGGTAATAAAAATCTTGTTTCTTCACATAGCCAATGGCACGGAATTCTTGGACATTAACTTCGACCGTTCGATTTCCCTTAGCATTCAGCTGAACACTGCGGACACTGGGGAACAATTGTTTTAAGCGGTTATCCACCACCCCGGTTTTTGATTCAATCCCTAGATAGGTCATATTTTCCCGTAAGCCTGATCCATAGAGAATCTGCTCTTGGGGGACAATATTATTCCCACTTACTTCAATTGTAGCGATACGGTTAAGTGGTGAAAGCCAGAAGGCACTAAAAATAATCATAAAAAGGAAAGCAGCAGCTAAAATCAATCGTGACCATGAGACTGATTTTAACTGCAGTTTTTTGTTCTTTGACCGAGATAAATAGGTCCAATTGATATATTTTCTATGATTAAAAGTCTTTTTGTGCTTTTGCTCTTGATCTTTAGCAAAATCTTCGCCCTTTGCCTCTTCTTCATTTGGCAGGCCTTGTTGCTTATCTTCTAGCCCTAAGTGTTTTTGCGGAAGCGCTTGACTTAGTCCAGGGTCATCACTGGGCTCATCGGCTTGCCCTTCACTTGAAGCCAATTCTTCCTGCTTCTCGGCCTCTTGACGCCGTTGACGAAAGCGTTGGGCTTCCTTATCCCAATCAACCATAATAACCTCCTTTAAAGCAGATCTTTAATAACTTGAATAATCCGATCACTAGCATCAGGGACGCCTAAGTTTTTCGCTTGGTGACTCATTTGGATACGCTTACCCGGATTAGTCATTAGTTCATCAATAGTTTGCAGTAAACGTTTAGGGCTGAGGTCTTTTTCTAGGATCATTTTGGCAGCTTGGTTGTTGACCAAGCTTTCAGCGTTATGTTGTTGGTGGTTATTGGTCACATTAGGACTAGGGATCAAGATACTCGGTGTACCGACTGCCGTCAGTTCGGTGAGCGTCGTTGCTCCGCTCCGACAAACGACTAAGTCTACCTTACGCATAAGTTCAGGCATATTATTGATATACGGCAGGATCCTAACATTGGAAAAGTTCTCCATATTAGGAAAACGAGCCTGCCAATCCTCATAGTAAATATCTCCAGTAGCAATGATACTTTGATAGGACCGGTGTTGTAGTTCACCCACCATGTCCAAAACCACTTCATTGATCCGTTGTGCCCCCCGACTTCCTCCAAAGATAAGTACTGTAGGCAGGTCATTATCTAATTGAAAGCTTTCTAAATCAACTTGAGAACTATCTCCAGCTAATTCTTGGGCCCTAGGGTTTCCCGTAAAGACCACCTTATTTTTGTGATGTTTAAAATCTTGCTTGACCTCAGGATAGCAAATACAAATTTTATCAACATAGCGACTGAGAAACTTATTGGTGACCCCAGCAACACTATTTTGTTCATGAATAATCGTTGGAATGTTCATCTTAGCGGCTTGGTAAAGAACCGGTGCACAAACATAGCCACCTGTTCCTATCACCACATCTGGTTGGAAAGCTTTTAAATATTTTTTACATTGATGAATACTTTTGACCATGTAGGCTAGAGTGCGCACATTGTCAAAGGAAAGTGAGCGTTTTAGCCCCTGGACTCTAATCGTCTGAAAGTCAATGCCCAAATTAGGAACAATTTTCCCTTCAAGACCCATTTCTGTTCCAATATAGAGGAATTCCGCTTGGGGGTATTGCTTTAAAATTTCTTTCCTCAGTGCTAAGGCTGGATAAATATGCCCGCCTGTACCACCACCAGATAAAACGATTCGCATAGTAAAACTCCTTTTTAGCTTTCCTGTTTCTTTAATTCTGCTACTGCATCGATAAAGCGTTGACCACGCACTTCAAAATTAGGGTATTGGTCCCAAGAAGCACAGGCAGGGGATAAAAGAATCACATCTCCTGGCTGGCTTAAACGGTAAGCGGCTTGGGTCGCCTCTTCAATATTTTTAGCGACACTAATTTGAGAAATTCCTGCCTTATTAGCGAGATCGATAAATTTATCCTGGGTTTCTCCCATAGCTACTAAGGCATGCACCTGACCTAGCTCTTTTAATAGTTCTTTCACACCATTTCCCCGATCCAAGCCACCAGCTATCCATACTAAGGGCTCTTTAAAACTGCGTAAGGCTGTGATGCTGGCTTCGTTATTAGTCGCCTTAGAATCATTGTAAAAGCGGCGTTCTTTTATTTGATCAACAAATTGAATCCGGTGTTTGACCCCATGGAATTGTGAACAAGCTGTTTGGATACTTGCATTGCTTACGCCTAATAATTTAGCGATGGCAAGAGCGACTAAGGCATTCTGAACATTGTGTTTACCAGGTAAGAAGAGGTCTTCTCGTTTTAAGACCGTCTCACTCCCCCACATTAGGGTTCCTTCTTTTTCATTATACCATGCCCCTTTCTCCAACTCACTTTCTATAGAAATCGGAATAATTTGGGCAGAACTTTCCTTAGCCTTTTGCCAAAGGATTTCTTGGTCATAGTTTAATAGTAAGTAATCGTCCGGTCCTTGGTTCTTAGTAATCCGCCATTTAGCAGCAAGGTAATTTTCAATACTTCCATGGTAGTCTAAGTGGGTGGGGTAGAGGTCAATAATGGCTGCAATATGGGGGCGAAAAGTTTCAATTCCCATTAATTGAAAACTGGACAATTCTAACACTAAGCGGTCTTGAGAACTTAAGCCTTGGCTGGCGGTTAAGGCCGGAATGCCTATATTACCGGCTACTTCCGTTTTTCCGGTTAATTCCTTAGCGCCTTGTAAGATCTCTCCCAATAAAGAGGTGGTGGTTGTCTTACCATTTGACCCGGTAATGCCAATGACCTCCGCTTGGTTAAACCAGGCTAGAAGTTCAATATCAGTATAAATCGGTAAATTCAACTCTTGGGCTCTTTGAACCATAGGATTACTGTAAGGAATGCCAGGATTTTTGACCATGAAAGCGAAGTCCTCGTCTAGGAGTTCAATAGGATGATAGCCAGAAATAATACGAACATTATGCTCAATGAGATCTTGGGCGGCTTTATTCTCATCTAGGGGCTGTTTATCATTGACAGTCACAATCGCACCTTCGGCAGCGAGTTTCTTAACCACACTCAGACCCGTTTTGGCCAAGCCTAAGACCAAAACCTTTTTATTCTTTACTGTTTGCTTACTAGATGTTTGCTCCATAATATACTCCTAAAAAATAAAAATTCCGATAACACTTAAAGCTGCAGCAATGCCCCATAAAACAAAGTCAATTTTCCACTCGCTCCAACCTTCCATTTCAAAATGGTGGTGGATGGGGGTCATTTTAAAGATTCGCTTACCAGTCTTTTTGAAATAAGTGACTTGAATCATGACACTAGCCGTTTCTACAACGTAAATAAAACCGAAAACTAGTAAACTCCAAGGATTTCCACTCATTAAGCTAATCACCGCTAAGCTAGCGCCAATTGCCAATGAACCAGCGTCACCCATAAAGACTTTAGCAGTTTTCATATTAAAGATTAGAAAACCAAACAAAGAAGCAATCAAGGCAACATTGAAAAGCGCCAGGTCCATCTGCCCTTGTTTTAAGAAGATAATGAGATAGGCAGTTAAGCTAATAATTCCGTTACCACTGGCTAAACCGTCAATTCCATCGGTGAGATTGAAAGCATTTGAAAAACCGGTGATCCAAAAAACCGCAAAAATAAAGACCACTAAAAATGAGGATGTACTAAAGCCAAAGGGAAGCGGTAAGGAAAAGTTTAACCCCGAAAAATACATGGCCAGAATCAGAACGGCTGATGCCATAAGCTGAGATAGAAATTTTTGCTTCGATGTAAGGCCTTCATTTTGTTTTTTGAAAATTTTCAAAAAGTCATCCACAAAACCGATTCCAGCAAAAAGAATCAAAGAAAGCATTAGAGTAACTAAAGGAAGAGAAAAATACGAATGCCAAAGTTTGTGAATGGTCAAGGCCAGCAAACTAGCAAAGAGAAAAACTAAACCTCCCATAGTAGGGGTACCACTTTTTTGCTTGTGCCAGCTGGGACCAATGGCTAAAATTTCCTGACCAAATTGTTTAGCATGCATCCATTGGATAAAGATTGGCATTAAGATAACCGTTATTAAAAAACTCAATATAAAGGTAAATAGCATAAATGATTCTCCCGTTCTCATTATTGTAATTCTACAGTAAGCCCCTGGCCATCAGCAATTGGTCGACCAGGTTCAATATTTTGACTGATCACTTTACCTTCACCATTCACTTTGAGATTAATTCCTAACAAACGTGCTAAGGTAATAGCTTCCGTCTTTTCTAATCCAAGGAAGTTAGGCATTTCCACTTGCCCATTAGTTAAGAGATAAACACGATTATCTAAAGACCGTCTGGTACCCGCTTGTGGAAATTGTTCAATCACCTTATCCCCGTCACCAATGACCTCAACGTTGACAAAGCCATTTCCCTGCATGGTTTGCTGGCCACTTTGGATACTGCTGTTAACCACATTAGGCACTGCTGTTAAATGGGCTTGGTCGGATTGGTCTAACTTCCCATATTCCATCGCCCGTTTCATAAAGGGAACAAAAATTTCTGAAAGCTGTACCTGGGCCAACTTTCCTGCTGAAGGAGATGGTTTCTTTAGGGTTAAGTATAAAATATATTGGGGATGATCGGAAGGTGCAAAGCCGACAACTGAATGTAAATAATTCGATTCACCGGATAAGTAACGACCCGCTTTTTCGTCAAAAATTTCTGCTGTCCCAGTCTTAACCGCTAGGCGGGTACCTTCAACATCATAGATTTTACCAGTACCAGTTGGGGCATAGACGATGGACTCCAAGGCTTTCAGGGTTTTTTGAGCGGTTTCTTCAGAAATCGGTGAAGAAATCACTTCTGGTTTAACAACTTCAATACTGCCATCTTCTTTTTCTAGGCGGTCAATCACATGTAATTTCATCATCTTGCCGCCGTTTCCTACTGCGGTATATGCTTGCATTAGGGCCCAAGGCGTAACTTGAATCCCTTGTCCAAAAGCGGTATTGGCCTTTTGGAGTTCTTCATCATAATTCATCGAACCCGCTATTTCATCAGAAAAACCTGAATTAGGTTTCTGAGTTAAGCCAAACTCCACCATATACTTATGCCAGGTATCATAGCCCATGGCTTGAACCAATTTTACCACAAGCACGTTAGATGATTGGGATAATCCTTCTAACTGGGTAATCGTTCCCCAACCGACCTTATTCCAGTCACTAATGCGGATACTATCCACAATAATACTCCCCGATTGGTAGGTAGCATCAGGATCAAAAACGCCTTCTTCGATGGCAGCAGCAATGGTTAAAACCTTAATGACTGACCCAGGTTCAAAGGCTTCGCCAACCAAAAGATTAGTCCACATATCTTCAATCCCTTTGCGGGTTTGCATGTTAAAAGTCGGTCGTTGGCTGGCTGCAAGAACATTCCCAGTGGAAGGCTCAACCAACATGGCTGTCATCGATTCAGGATGGTAATTATCATAGATGTTAGACATCAAACCCTCTAGGTAGGTTTGTAAACGGGTATCGATGGTCGTGTAGACATCTAAGCCATCTTTAGCTTCACTGTTAGCCGCTTCATTATCATCACTATTGGCATCATTGACAGCGACTTGGTCATGGCCAGCCTGGTAATCTTTGATAGCATTCTTTCCTGCCAGATGGGAGTCTAAGCTCTTCTCTAAACCTAATTGTCCCACGAGGCGACTATCCAGGGGATTTTCTGCTTCTTGAAATTGGGCATAACCAATCACGTGAGAGGCAAAGATTCCCGACGGATATAGGCGGGAAGGTTGGGGGTCAAAGTGGATCCCTTGCAGGTTTTCATTTTGAATTTCTTGCATTTTCGCATAGGAAAGGTTTTTCCCAGCTTGGCCAAATTCAATTTGGGTGGCATTTTCCGTGTTTAATTGTTTGAGGATGTCTTCTTTTGACATATCAATATGCTTACTTAAGACTTCCGCAGTGTGCTCTTTTTGATCATCAGGAACATGGATGGGTTCGGCGCCTTCATCGGCCCAAGCGGAGGTTAAAACAGCGTATAAATTATAAGAAGTAGCATCCGTAGCTATGGCGTTGCCACCAACATCATAGATGGTTCCACGCTTAGCTATTTGAATACTACTTCTTCCATATTGTTGCTGTGCACTTGCTCTTAAGTCCACCCCATCAACTTCTCCACCCAGCATGATATAAGCCAGTCTCCCTACAAAGAGGACAAAAATAAAACTAACCAAAAGCATCATGATATGCAGAAATTGTAAACGGTTTTGCTTGCTATTTTGATGTTTCATTGGTGACATTCCTTATATTTTCTTCTTCTAGCTTCAAGCCGTTGTCCTTAGCATACTGCATAACTCTTTCATAACTAGATAGTTCATTAACTTCTTGTTGGAGATTCCCTTTTTCCGTTTTTAAGGCCTGTGTTTCTCTTTGCACATTTTGTAATTCTTGTCTTTTAGCATCCACTGATGAACGTGCATTAATCAGCCAAAAAATCGCCACCATTAAAAAGAGAATCATTCCTGCTGAAAGCAAAAAATCTTTTCCCGTAAAAAAAGTAGAGGTCTCCACATGGTAGTGACCATTTAAAGATTTTGCTGAATGACTATACCTATGATCAATTTCCTCCTTAGGCAGGGCATATTGAAGTTTAGCTTTCTCTCTTTCAAGTGCTGGTGATGACACATTAACGACTCCTCTCAAATTACTCCGATACCCGTTCAATGACACGTAACTTGGCGCTTTGTGCCCGTGAATTCTTGTCTAATTCTTCCTGGCTGGGATAAATCGGCTTTTTATTTACTAAACGAAACTTAGCTTGGGGCAATTGGCTTTCCAATAAGGGTAACTGGCTAGGAAGATTATCCACAGTGCTGGCCTCTTTAAACATGACCTTGACAATTCGGTCTTCTAAAGACTGAAAGCTAATGGCAGCAATCCGCCCTTCAACCTTTATCAATTGCAAAGCCTGACTTAAGGAACTTTCAATAGCTCCCAATTCGTCATTGACTGCGATACGGATGGCTTGAAAACTGCGTTTAGCTGGGTGTCCACCCTTGCGGCGGGCTGGAGCGGGAATGGCTTCTTTGATAATTTCCACTAATTCAGACGTTCGGGTAATGGCTGCTTTTTGCCGACGGTTTTCAATATTGCGAGCAATGGCCTTGGCAAACTTTTCCTCACCATAGCGTTTGAGGATGCGAACTAAGTCAACGTAAGACCAGTCATTGACAATTTCTTTGGCAGTCAGTGTTTGACTTTGGTCCATCCGCATATCCAAGGGAGCATCCTGCTTATAGGAAAAGCCCCGCTCTCTATCATCTAATTGCGGGGAAGACACGCCTAAGTCATAAAGAATACCGTCAACTTGCTTAACGCCTCTTTGGGCAAGCTGCTCTTCTAACTGAGCAAAATTAGCATGGATCAAAGTCAGTTGTCCAGCTGCAATCGCATCAGCAAAACGCTCCTTAGCATGGTTAATGGCCTGGATATCTTGGTCAAAAGCATAAAGACGGCCCTTGGCTGATAGTTTACTTAAGAGATAGCTGGTATGACCGCCGCCTCCCAGGGTGCAATCGACATAAGAACCATCTTCTTTAACATTTAAGTCATCAACCGTCTCTTTTAAAAGAACCGTAATATGATGAAATGTTTCTGTCATAGGGGCCTCCTTCTCCTAAAGACCAAAATCAAATAGGTTTTCTGCAATATCTTCAAAGTTATCAGAAAGCGACTCAGCTTCTGCTAGCCAGCGCCCTTCATCCCAGATTTCAATCCGTTCACTAACACCAATCACGCGACAGGCCTTTTCTAAATGGGCAAAATCGATCAAGGTTTGGGGAATATTAATCCGCCCTTGCTTATCCAGTTCTACCTCTTGTGCAGCCGAGTAAAAAAACGGGTAAAGGCCCGGGCATCCTTCTTAGCTAAGGGAAGTTGTTTTAACTTTTCCTGGACCAGATCCCAGGTAGCTTTCGGATAACCAAAAATACAGCCATCCAAGCCCCGAGTAATCACAAAGTTTTCCCCTAAATCATCGCGCAATTTAGCAGGCATAATCAGGCGACCCTTGCTGTCAATATTATGTTTATATTCTCCCATTAACATAATTTTTCGCCTTTCTGTGTCCCTGGTCCGCCTAGAATACTAAGATAATATTAGTTTACCACAATCCTCCACAATCCTCCATTATTCCCCAAATATTTTTGAAAATTTACCACATCCCCCACTTTCCTAAAAAAGGGCAGAAAAAAAGCCCAACCTAGAAAGGAAAATGCCCTTTCTAGGCTGAGCTATTTGCTCTAGTATTTACGAAAAAGACCTATTTAATAATAACTTGGATAAAACGAACGATAAGCATAAGTAAGTAGGAAATAGAGGTCAGAACAAAGAGACGCTTGGAGAGTTTCCTAAAGAAACGGGTCCAGCGAAAAGCCCCCTCTCCTTTTTCCTCTTGGTACAAGCCCCAGAGCCCCAGAATCCCCAAAACAATAAAATACAGGGGAAGTAAGGAAAAATAAAAAATGGTCTCAGTTAAATAATGGAAGCATAGCCATAATATAGGATGCATGACATCAATAGGTAACAAGTGGATATGGCGTCCATCATTTAAATACTGACGAAAATAAAGGGCTAAAAATAAAGTTAAAAAAGGCATGAGATAAATGATAATTTCTGTCCATGAAAACGACATTGTCTGACCTCCTTAATGAGTAAAGCTAATAATAGTATCTCAAGCAAATTGATTGAATAAGCTGACTGTTGCCAGCTCTCTCAAAATGACATCTATATACTAACCTAAAGTCAAAAAAAGCAAAAGCCCTTTCATTCAGCAGACATAATAATTAAGTTGCTTGGGAATTAGCTAAAAGAAAAATAAAGTGAAAATAAAAAAGAGATCAGGACTTATGTCCCAACCTCTTACAGCAGAATCATTATTCTGCATCTTCATTATTAGACATCACGTCTTGGCCATCGTAGTATCCACAACTTGGGCAGACATGATGTGACTTACGGTATTCACCACAATTTGGACAAGTAACCATTCCTGGAACTTCCAACTTGTAATGAGTACGGCGTTTGCGTTTTCTTTGTTTTGATGTTTTACGTTTTGGTACTGCCATCTCCATTACACCTCCTAATTAGTTTCAGATTATGATTCAGAAGTATCATCGCTCAATAGATCCTTCAACTTGGCAAAGCGGGGATCGATTTGATTCGATTCTTTTTCTTCATTTTGAAATGAAGCTTCTGTCATTAAATTCCAATCGTCGCCAGATGGTAATTCTGTTGCTTCCAACTCATCAGGCGTCAATCGTTTAAGAGGGATATGTGTGATGATATTATCAACAATGGCCCTCCCCAAATCCACTGTATTATCCTCAAGTTCAATCACTAAGTTGTCCTCGTCTTGGACAAGTTCACTTTGCCAACCTGATTCAATATAGCGTTCTCGAATTGGAAACTGCATTGCCACATCTACCGGTTCAAGAGACCGTGAAGATGGGAGCGTTATAGTTAAAGCTATTTCTAATTGAGCCAATACTGTATGATCGTCGTATATCAAATACCCTTGAACCTCTACTGGTGATAAATCGAGGACTTCTTGATTTTTATTCATTAAATCATCTTTAAGGTCCAAGGTCTTATCAACCTTTAAGGGATCTTGGGCTTTTATACGGAGTTCTTGAAAAGACCATTTCATCATTGACCACCATTAAGCAACAAGAAAAATTATACCGATTTTCAATCGCTTTGTCAATGTTATTTCCTTGACAATCTTTTTCTCTACTTGCTCCCTTTCCACTATTTTTTATAACATGATCGGAGGATGAGCGAAAAGCTGACTTTCTTTACTTTTCATAACTACTTGCTGATAGATTTCATCCACACGAATCCATAAAGGCCAGGCCTTACTTTCATCCCTGCCTACACGGTTTATCATAGCATAAGAAGATGGATCTGTAATTTCTAAGCCTTTTAAATACTTTCTTCCCCTAGAATTGGCCCCCAAAAGATAGAGAGGTTGACGTTTTTTCAAATGATCCTGCATTTCCTGGTCAGAAACCCCTAAAAAAATCATCAAAAGCGCCCGTTGAATCCGGTATTTAGACCATTTTTTATTGGTAACCTGATTAAGAAAATCGGCATAGCAGGTCTCCTTCCGGGCGGCTTCGATAAAGTTTTTTTCAATGCCTTCGTAAACTTGATAATAGTCTGCCAGCTTATGACGGGATTCAGATAGGATTTTATAACGCAATAAGGGGTACAAAGCTGACCAGGAACTGTCATAATTGACTAATTCAAGCTTTTCCACCATTGCTTTGGGCATCAGCTGGTCAAGCTGATGGGGGTCTACCTGGTCCTCTAGCAGTGCCTTCCTAATACTGGTACTGGAAGCATAATTAGCCCCTGGGCTCATGTCTTGGTCTCGGTGCTGACTTCCTTGTCGCTTGATTGCGGTTAGGGTCATGGGCGCTTGATACTTAGCATTGGCCTTGGCATAAGAATAGGCTAATAAGACATTACTGTTATCAGTGAAATCGATCTTTAAATGCCTTAATTCAGGCACTTCCGCCACTAAATCAGCTAGGAGACTAATCGAGCTCTTGCCATAATTATTGGCATGAAAGGCTTCATTTTGCTGTTTCAAAGCCACAGTTTCTTCATGGTCACTCACCCATTGGGCTAATTTTTGGTAAGGTGCAAAATCCTCTAGCTCACTACCAAAAGCTAATTGCTGGCAGCCCAGTGCTTGTAGGCAACCCACCGCCCCTTCTGCGAAGAGGTCAGCCGGTTGAACAGCATACCAGAAGGGAAGTTCTATCACCAAGTCGCATCCATTTTTTAAAGCGACTTCCGCTCGTTGCCACTTAGAAAGCAAGGCGGCTTGACCCCTTTGGACATAATTGCCACTCATTATAGCAATGATAACTGTATCCGGTTGACGGCCCTTAAGCTGTTGGATCAGATAAGCATGGCCATTATGAAAAGGATTCCATTCTACAATCATTCCACAGACAGACATGTTAGGTTTACCTCCTTAACTCATTCAGTCTTCCCCTGGAAAATATCTACTTACTTTTTACAGGAAAAAAAGAGGCGGCGACTCTTTTGGCTAGGTTTATCTTGGCTAAAGTCTGCTGTGATTTGAATATCAGTAAAACCTGAGCTGAGTAAGGCTTCTTGATAGTTTTTTAGGGGCCAAATTTGTTCCTGATGGACTTCTTCAAAGCGCTGGTAAAGTTGACTGGCCTCATCCTTAACGAAGATATTCAATAAATGATCGATGGTATTAGGCCCCCTCAGCTGGTCACTTTGCCAGGTAAAAACAGCATCATCCCAGCTATCCACCCATTGAAAGTCAGGGTATATGCAATTCATCTGGTAAGAACTATGGATATCAAAAAGCAAGAGGCCACCCTTTTCTAAGGCCTCATAGCAAGCCTTAAAGGTAGCTTCTAAGTCAGCTAGACTGTCTAAGTAACAGATACTGTCACAAAAGATGGAAATCAGGTCATAGCTTGTCTCAGTTTTAAAACTGCGCATATCTGCTTGAAAATAAGGAACGTAAACCCCTGCCTCCTGCATCTCTGCTTGAGCAATGGATAACATTTCTTCAGACAGGTCCATGCCTGTCACATCATAGCCGGCCTTAGCCAGTTCCAGGGTTAAGCGCCCATCTCCGCAAGCCATATCCAAAATTTTTAGTCCTTCTTGATGAGTCAAGCGACTATGGACCTGATCTTCTAAATAATTCTGCCAGTTCTGGTAGAGGGTTTGGTCAAAAATTTGATGGTAGACTTCGCTAAACAAGGCATATTGGTTAGTCTTCATCATCATTTTCCAATAAAGCCGTTAAATTGACCAATGGCGCATCATTCCACAATTTTTCAATATTATAATGACTACGTACTTCTTTATTAAAGACATGGACAATAACATCCACACAGTCAATTAATACCCAAGCATGGCCGTCTTTCCCTTCAATGCCTTTAACCGTATAGTCTGCTGCTTCAACAGCTTCCGCAATACTTTCCACAATGGCGTTGACTTGTCGGTCATTTTTAGCGCTAACAATAACGAAATAATCAGCCAGTGGAGTTAATTGGTTAACTTCTAAAGCGACAATGTCTTGCCCTAAACGATCATCAGCTGCCTTTACAATAAGCTCCATTAACGGACGATTTAATTGATTAGTCATTCACTCTTTCCTTTCTTATTAATCCAAGCATTATATACCGCTAAACTTTCAGGATAAATACTTTGTCCCTTGTCAAGCAGATGTTTTAGATTTTGCTTAATTTTATAATCCACTGCCAAATCAAGGGATTGCTCAGTTAAGGCCCGAGCTTGATCCACACCAGGAAAATCGCGGCCCGGCTCCATGTAGTCAGCTAAAAAGACTAACTTAGCAGTATCAGTCCAGTCAATACTTCCAGTGGTGTGCTTATAAATGGCATAATAAATTTCTAGATCGTGTAGGCCAAATTCATCCACAGCCTTCATCGCTGCCAGGGGGCCGTGCCAGATCGCATTACCATAGTTCACCCACTCTTCATCGAAACCAGGAAAATGGACATATGCCTTTAATGTGGCTAGGCTGTCTTCTTTGGCATAGTCATGGAGCAAGCCAGCTATCCCTGCCCGCTCCCAGTTCAACTGATATTTTTGGGCGAGTTCTATAGCGGTGGACTCCACCCGTAAACAGTGTTCGAAGCGATCCTTTGATAAATTATTCTTTAACGCCTTAATTAAGTCTTCACGACTAGCCACAATGTATTTGTGGGAATAACTTATTTCTTTAGTCACGATATAACCCTTCCTTATCAATATAGTCTCTGACCTCTTCAGGCAATAAGTAGCGGATGCTAGATCCCTTATGGACGCTTTGACGTATATAGCTTGAAGAAATATCAATTTGAGGACTATCGACATAGATAATATTATAATCACTCGGCATATCATAGCCAGGTCTTTGGACCCCGACAAAATGACAAAGCTGCAATAATTCTCCAACCCGGTACCACTTGGGGAGGTTTTCCACCATGTCACCGCCTATAATAAAATAATACTCATTGTCAGGGTGGAGAGTGGTCAAGATATCCATGGTATCGTAAGTATAGGATTTACCGGGACGATCCAGCTCAATTTTTTCTATTGCAAAGTGGTCATTTGCTTGGATGGCAAGGTCTAGCATGGCCAAACGTTTGTCGGCAGCAATGGTCTCCTTATGCTCGGCATGGGGCGGAAGATTGCTAGGCATAAAGTCCACGCGGTCCAGGCATAACTTTTCATAGACCTGTTCAGCCACCATCAAATGCCCCTGGTGAATGGGATTGAAGGTCCCCCCTAAAAGACCAATTCTTTTTTTAGCCGAACTGCTTTCCTGGGCTTCTTCAAGGACTTGGCAGCTGTAATCCCCTTGTCTTTGCCTATTCTCAGCCATTCATTACACTCCTTTATTTTTTAAGGCGCGAATTTCTTTCGATAGCTTTTGGTTCTTTTCCTCTGAGGAAGTCCGGTAAAGGACAATAGTGTGTCCGATACTATAAGCGAATTGAGGCGCTAGGGCCTGGTCAATGGCTTCAAGAGCTTGGTCGGTCTCAATCCCGGCATTTTGTAAAACTGAGATTTTAACTAGCTCTCTCTTCTCTAGAGCTTGGTCAATTTGTTCCATTAACTCATCTTTTAAACCGCTTTTTCCAATTTGCAAAATAGCCTTCTCATGATGAGCTGCTTTTTTGATTGCCTTTTTTTGTTTATTTATTAGCATATTTCCTCCTAAATAAGTGGTTTTCTTTGAAAAATATCGACTGCTTTAGGTGCATAAATAGCTACTTTTCCTGGTTTTTTGATACTTAGCCAACCTAGGCCAGCAATAACCAAATCACATGGCTCCTTAATGGTATAGACCTGACTAACCAGATCGGGAAATCGCTCGACTTCACTGGCACTTGGCGGAGTGAGTAAGTCTCCTTGGTGCTTGGCTAAGAATTCATCAGATCCTTCAGTTTTTCGACGGTGAATGTCCACTTGATTACTCAAGTAAACTGTTACCCCCTGTTTGGCTCCTTCTAAGTAGTCAAAGCGAGCCATTCCTCCTAGGAATAAACTCTGACCCGGATTTAATTGAAAGGTTCTCGGCTTTATCCGTTTTTGGGGGAGGATTTGCTCAATACTCTTATAATCCAGTAAAGTGGTCATTTGACTGTCCTTAAGAATACCAGGCGTGTCAATTAAGTCACTCGCTTCATCAAAAGGAATTTTTATCAAATCTAGAGTCGTTCCTGGAAATTGACTGGTGGTAATGACACTATCGCTAAAGCCTTGGGCCCTGAGCATACTGTTAATTAAGGTCGATTTCCCCACATTACTTACTCCGACAATGTAGACATTGCGGCCCTTGCGGTGTTGGTCAATAAAGCTAAAGAGATCATCTATGGCTTTATTTTTGACGGCAGAGGTTAGGAAGACATTTCTAGCTTTAAAACCTTGGTCCTTTAAATATTTCCTCAGCCAGGCTTCAATTTTACTGCTTTTGACATCACTAGGGAGCAGGTCAACTTTATTCGCTACAAATACAATATCATTATTTCCCACTAAACGTTCTAAGGCCGGAATAATGGTGGACTGTACGTCAAAAATATCAATGACATTGACGATTAAAGCATCGTCCTCACTGATCTCATGTAAAATCTGTCTAAATTCTGCTGGGGTCATTTGGACTTTTTCTAATTGGTTATAGTGGCGCAATTTAAAACAGCGCTGGCAATAGAGGTCGCCACTTTCTACCCCCTTATCATAGGCACTTTTTGGAGTATAGCCTCGCTCCTTGGGCTGGTCTGTTTGCAAGCTCGCTCCACAACCAATACAATAAAGGACTTCCTCAGTCAATCCGATCCCTCCACTTTAATTCTGAATAGCGTCTTTTTAGTCCATTAAAGACAAAGCTTTCGATACGACGGTTTATCCGCGTGACTACACTATCACTGTTGGTCACCGGTCGGACCAAGACACTGCGCAAGCCTTGCCGGTTGGCCACAAAAATATCAGTCAATAGCTGGTCGCCAATGATAATAACTTCTTCTTCTTTTAAGCCGGAAATTTTCAATAAATGTCTTATTCCCTTGCGAAAGGGTTTAAAAGCTGCTGAATAGTATGGAACTTGTAATTGATCTGCGACATGTTTTACCCGCTGTTCATTGTTATTGGATAAAATCATAACCTCAATGCCATTTTCTTGCATCTCTTTAACCCATTCAATCAATTCCTGGGTAGCATCCGGAAAATCCCAGGCAATTAAGGTATTATCTAAATCAGTTATTATCCCTTTCACACTCAAGCTCTTTAGGGCTTGGGGAGAAATGGAATAAATTGTATCTACCAACCAGGTCGGTAGGAAGTAGTCTGTGAGCATATCCCTCTCCTCTCTACATTTCTTATATTATAGCATAATCATTGACATTGATAATTGATTGGTTCTTTTAAATAGAGGAAAACACGACTTCTAAAACTAGCGGCTAGAAGTCGTGTTTAAGCATATTATTCAAACTCATCCAGGGTTTTCACTTCTTCAAAGCGACTCCCCTTATCATCAATAGCAAGGTCATAGAGGCTGGCCTCTTCAAGGCTAGCCTCCAGTAAGTCCTTAATTCCTTGACTATGGGAAGCCTGGACCATAGTCATGACGGTAGGACCTGCTCCACTAAGATAAGTGCCATAGACTCCAGGAACGCCCTTTAAAAGTTGACGCACTTGTTCTAATTCAGGCACTAAGCTCTTGCGATAAGGCTCGTGGAAATAGTCCTGTTCCATTAAACGGCCCGCATCATCCAGATTACCTTCCATTAACTTGGAAACGAGAACATTTCCCATTCCATTGGCCCGAACAGCATCAGCGTATGACAGGCGGTCGGGTAGGACTTCGCGAGCTTTTTTGGTTGATAGTTGATAATGAGGCACGGTTGCGATTAGGCGAGTATTAGGAAAGACTTCCTTAGACCAAATCACTTCTTCCGAACCGATAGCCACTCCAATCACTAGTCCACCTGCTAAACAAGGAGCAATATTATCAGGATGCCCTTCGATTTTATTGGCTAAATTGATTTTGTGGCTAAGTGACCACTGGAATTGATTGAGATAATCAACAATTTCAATAGCAGCAACAATGGCACTGGAACTGCTCCCTAGGCCACGTGTGATGGGAATCTGACTGTGCATATATAATTGTTGGGGCGGTGTTTGGGGGGCAAGATCGAGAATAGTTTTTATCAATAGGTTATTCTCATCAGTTGGGACATCATCCCCCAGGTTATGTCTAATTTCCCATTCTTGACTAGGGCCGATAAGATCTACTCTCAAATACAGGTCGACAGCCACCCCGACCGAGTCAAAACCTGGGCCTAAATTGGCTGAAGTGGCAGGAACTATAACACGCTGCATGCTTTAGTCCTCCTTCTCTTCATTAAAAATAGGGTAGGAAGCCAATAATTCCACTCCTTGAGCGTTTTCAAGCTGCTTGGCAATTGCTTGATGAGAAGAATAGCTTCCTGGACTGGTTAAAATATACAGCATTCCCTCTTGGTAATTCCCCAAGTGGTTGATAGAGATTCCTTCTTGGTTGAGAAGATCGAGCAGGGTCTTTAGGCCTTGACTCTGGTCCTGGATGGCTAAACGATAGTAATAAGGATAGTTGGCTTGGGCAGACAAGTGGACCTTTTCATCTAAACGATAATTAGCAAAGACTTGGTAGTCATCATCTTCCTGGTTCTTAGCGACTTGGATGATATCACTCACAACAGCAACCCCTGTTGGCAACTCGCCGGCTCCGGGACCGTAAAACATCATTTCTCCCCCAGCCTTGCTCTTGGTATAAACAGCATTCATCTCTTGCTTAACCATGGCTAATGGATGTGACTTTTCTAGTAGAAAGCTTTGCACTTCACAAGCAAATTTTTCTCCTTGACGGTCGAGGACTGCCAAGGATTTAATCACGTAACCTAAATTCTTAGCGATCTCTATATCCACCGCATTTAAGTCACTAATCCCTTTGATCATCACATCATCTAAATTGAGACTAATACCAAATCCCATCTTGGCGAGGATAACCGCCTTACGCCCAGCATCAAGGCCATCAACATCGGCACTAGGATCAGCTTCAGCAAAACCGAGTTTCTGAGCTTTAGCTAAGGCTTCTTGGTAGCTAGACCCATTTTCGGTCATTTCACTAATAATAAAGTTAGAGGTTCCGTTTAGAATCCCTAATATTTCAGTGACTTCATCGCCAGCAAAACTATTGCGTAAGGTGTTTAAGATAGGGATGCCACCAGCGACCGCCGCCTCGAAGCGTAAGTCAAGTTCCTTAGTTTCAGCGAGTTGACTTAAGGCAGCTCCATGTTCACAAATAAGGTCCTTATTGGCAGTAACCACCGCTTTGCCTGCTTGAAGAGCGCCTTCAATACATTGCTTGGCAAAATCTATGCCACCCATAACTTCAACCACAATATCAATGTCAGGGTCAGCAATAATCTCCTGATAATCAGTAACAATCTCAGCCTGACTAGAAAATTCTTCGGTGACTTTTTCGGGGCTTCTGACAAAGATCTTTTTTACTTCAAGGGCATGGTGGAGTTGGCTGGTAATTTTGGCCTGATGATCGCGCAAAACGCGGAATACACCCTGACCAACTGTTCCTAGACCTAAAATAGCTATCTTCTTACTTACCATACTTGCCTCCTTCTTATCTAATGCTTGGGTATTTCTTCTAAAGCCTGCTTCACATAATAGCGATCGGTTGGGTAAGCTTGGTCGACACCATTAATTTTCATGGTATCTTCATCCCCCTTACCAGCAATCAAGACCACGACCTCTCCATCATAAGCAGAAGCTTGTTGAAAAGCATAGTCAATCGCTTGGGGACGATTAGGGATAATTTTTGCCTGGCGCTGAGCCGCTTGAATGGGTTGGTTGATTTCTTGGCATATTTTTTCCACTGATTCAGTCCCAGGGTCATCCATGGTGAGGATAATTTCATCCGCATATTGGGCGGCGACTTCCCCTAAATCCTTGCGTCTAGAAATTGCTTTGTCCCCTGCAGAGCCAAAGACCACAATGCTATGGGCCTTAGGATACATTTGTCGGCTTGCTTCAAAAAGTTTTTCTAGGCTCAATTTATTGTGGGCGAAGTCAACGATAGCATGGATGCGTTTATCCGTAGAATGATAGACTTCCATCCGACCTTCAGTTTGTGCTGCTTGTAAGGCTTTTTTTATGATTTCATAGGGAACTTGGTAGTAGCGAGCAATCGCAATAGCGACTAGGGCGTTTTCTACATTAAACCGGCCCAGCATCTTCATCCGGATTTCTCCTTCAAAGTCAGGAGCATGTAAGACAAAGTGTTGTTGATCAGACCCAGACACAATATTCTTAGCCAGATAATCGGCCTTTTCATCCTTAGTCGAAACCGTCACAATTTTCTTGACCGTTTTTGAGTCGCTTGCCCTTTGATAAATTCGGTCGATATGGTCAGCGTCTAAGTTAATCACCGCCAACTGACTTTGGTCAAAAAGCTTAAGCTTACTCATAAAGTAATCTTCGAAATTGGGATGCTCGCTTGGCGAAATATGGTCCGTGGAAATATTCAGAAAAGCTCCGACTTCAAAGGGAACTTCTGCTACCCGGTGATACTTGAGAGCCTGACTGGAGACTTCCATAGTCATAAAGTCGATTGCTGACTCGCGGACATGGTTAAAGCGATAGAAAAGTTCAAGGGACTCGGGCGTGGTTAAGTGGGATTCTCCTTGGTCAACTCCATCATAATAACTTGAGGAAGACAGATAGGCAGTTGGCTCCTTTCCTAAGCTTTCCTGATATAAATCAAGAATCTTAGTTAAATAGAAGGTAGTCGTTGTCTTCCCCTTAGTTCCCGTAATCCCAGTTAGGTGAAAGGCTTGGTAAGGGGCTTGGTAAAAGAAATCCGCAATAATGGGCATGGCTAAACGGATATCTTCCACTTGTATAAGGTATAGATCCAGGCCATAGTCCTGCTCACTCACATAGGCAATGGCTCCTAAAGCTTGGGCTTGTTCTAAATAAGCAGGCTTAAAGTGAGCTCCCTTGCAGAAGAATAAGGTTCCTTCAGAAACCGCTTTGGAATTGTAACTTAAGTTTTGGACGGACGCCTGGCTCGTTAGCAGCGGACTCTTTAATTGCCCTCGTTCATCAAGTAGGCGACATATCTCCCTTAATGTCTTTTTCATAATTGCCTCACTTTCTCTTCTGAATTTTCATTATACACTAAGTCAACTTTGTTTAACAAGATCAGGCCAATGTCCAGCTACAGAAAAAGCCTGGACAATCTCCAGGCTGTTTGTTAGTCAAATTATTGAATGAGGTCATAAATCTCCATAGC
The DNA here is from genome assembly GCF_000193205.1 of Aerococcus sp. Group 1. NCBI lineage: Bacteria > Bacillati > Bacillota > Bacilli > Lactobacillales > Aerococcaceae > Aerococcus > Aerococcus sp. Group 1. The sequence goes on from NC_015278.1 coordinate 1,442,327, forward strand.
GGCTAGGTCGATGTCATCAAATTGAAAAGTTTGATCTACCCCATGCTCGATTAATAGAAAGCTTTCACTTTCACGATCATAGCGCACCATGCATCGTTCCTCGCCCTCTTTTTCAAATCGTCTCACTTCAATATCTGATCCCTCTTCAAGCATGGCCTCAAGTCGAGAAATAATCGCTTTTAGTTGTGAAGCTTGCATTTTCTGTCCCCTTTCATTACTCTTGTTTCATTTTAACAAAAAGTCATGAAATGAAAAGGAAAAATTATTGAAAGGGCCAGATATTTTCGGAAATTTTCTCAAAAAGGCTAGTATCGTCATCTTCCATCTGACTTTCTTGCTTTCTTATTAAAGAGGTATACAAGGCATAGACCCGTTCATAAAAAGTCTGGGCAGAAATTTCCTGCTCTAAGCGCTTGAAGGCTTGACAATTTTCAGAAGTTGACTCTGCTAAGGCAAGCACTGCCTGGCTGAACTGGTCAACCCGGTCGAGTAATTTACCAATCGGAGCTGTCCGATTTAAGTTAAGTAAATAGTCATTCTTCATAGCTACGATAGGCAGGTGATTGCCAATGGCCTCGATAAAGGTAATTCCCTGGGTCTCAGTCACGGATAAATTCACATAAATATCAGCGATTTGATAATAGCCGTTAATTTCTTCATGGGGAACCATCCCAGTAAAAATAACTGCATGACTTATCTTGAGTTCTTGGCTAAGGGCCATTAGGTGGTCTTTTTCCGGTCCATCACCGACTATCAGTAGTCGAGCCTGGGGAATAAGTTCCAGAAGTTGAGCCATCTGCCGAATTAAACTATCTAAATTCTTCTCTTGGGCAATTCGGTTAACCGTGATAAGAACCAGCTGGTCATCCGCAAGCCCCAGCTCATCCTTTAATTGTTGGCGGTCTGCCTTTGCTAACTGCTTTGAGAAACGGACACCGGACGGTATGACTTCAATCGGGCGCTCAACACCGTATTCCTGTAACACTTGGCGGATCATTTGGCTAGGAGCAATAACCGTATTGGCTAATTGACAAAAATAACGGGTATAGGACTTAACCGCCGCCTTAGGCACTAAGTGACCATTTAAGATATAATGCAGGTAATTTTCATACCAGGTGTGATAAGTGTGCACAATTGGTAAACGCAAACGGTGGGCCACCATGACGCCAAAAATCCCCATGGTAAACTCGGTATGGGTATGGATGATATCTAAGTCTAATTCTTTGGCCTTCTTATAAATCGGTCGCAAAGTTGTCACCGCCACCCGACGTTCTTTAAAAAAGAGAAAGGGAATGGATTCGTACCTAAATATTCCTTCTTCCGCTTGATCCTCTTTCACCTTAGGATCTGTCGTGGTGAAAATATAAACTTGGTGGCCGGCCTTGGTCAATTCTTCTTTTAAGGTCTGAATTGAGCTAGCCACCCCACTCGTTTGTGGAAAATAAGTATCCGTAAAAAAGCCGATCTTCATTTTCCTCTCCCCTCATTATCATCTACTATTAAGCTGTGTAGAGTACTTTTATTTTAGCACAGGTCAGAGTGAATACCAATCCAAGAAAAAAAGTGCTGGTATGATTGAATCACTCTCCTTCACTGAAGGCAGTATTCATTACCAGCACTTAATCAGTTTATTCTTTTTAGTCTAACTTAGAGACATAGTCATGAACCATTTCGGCCACTTCTTCTGAACTGGTCTTTTCATTCATGGCTTTGTGAGCTAATTCTTCACATTCCTTAGAATCTAAGCGAGCCATTAGGGAACGCGATTTAAGAATTGAAGTTGCGCTCATAGAGAATTCATCTAAGCCCATACCAACAAGTAGTGGGATAGCAGTTTGATCACCAGCTACTTCCCCACACATACCGGTCCATTTACCTTCTTTGTGACTAGCTTGAATCACATAGTTAATCAGGCGTAGTACGGCTGGGTTATAGGGTTGGTAAAGGTAAGAGATATTATTATTCATCCGGTCAGCCGCCATGGTGTATTGGATCAAGTCGTTGGTACCTATACTAAAGAAGTCAACTTCTTTGGCAAATTGATCTGCTAAAACAGCTGCTGCTGGGATTTCAATCATAATCCCTACTTGGATGTTATCTGCGACTTCAACGCCCTCGTCAATTAATTTTTGACGTTCTTCCTCATATAGGGCTTTGGCTTGACGCCATTCTTCTAAAGTGGCTACCATTGGGAACATAATGCTTAATTTCCCATAAGCGGAAGCACGTAGAAGTGCCCGTAATTGGGTCCGGAACATATCCGTTTCTCTTAAGCAAATCCGGATAGCACGGTAACCCAAGAAAGGATTCAACTCTTCTGGTAAGGGTAAATAAGGGAGTTTCTTATCCCCACCAATATCCATAGTCCGGATAACCACATTCTTACCATTAAGAGATTCTAAAACTTCCTTATAAGCTTCAAACTGTTCTTCTTCAGTTGGGAAGTGGTCTGAATCCATATAGAGGAACTCTGTCCGATAAAGTCCCACACCTTCAGCCCCATTTTCATGGACACCAGGTAGGTCTTTTGGTGAACCGATATTGGCAACAATTTCAAACTGTTTACCATCTTTGGTTAGAGAATCCGCATCTTTTAAGCTTTCCCATTCAAGTTTTTGTTTTTGATAAGCCTTAGCTTTGTCCTTATAGCTATCAACAGTGGCTTGGTCTGGATTAATTAAAACTTCCCCTTCAAATCCGTCGACGATGACTAAGTCACCATCACTAACCGCTTCTGAAGCAGAAGTGGTCCCAACAACAGCAGCAACTTCTAAGCTACGAGCCATAATTGCTGAGTGGGATGTCCGTCCTCCAATATCAGTAACAAATCCTTTAACATATTTGTTTAATTGTGCCGTATCACTCGGAGTTAAATCAGGAGCAATAACAATTGCATCCTCATCAATTAAACTCAAGTTAGGAATTTTTGCACCGATTAAATGCGCGATCAGCCGATCGGTAACATCTTTAATATCCGCTGCACGTTCTTGCATATAAGGATTATCTTCCATGGCCTTGAAGATAGCAATAAAGCCATCAGCCGTTTGGCGCACAGCAGTTTGAGCATCAAGATTTTCATCTTTGATTTTTTGTTGGTAAGTCGCGATCATTTCTGGGTCATCTAGCATTTGTAAATGAGCATCAAAAACGCCTGCTTCTTCTTCAGATAGACGTTCTTGAGCAATCACTTTTATCTTAGCAATCTCAATACGACTATCGTCAATAGCCTTAGTTAAGCGGTCAATTTCCGCATCAGCATCTTCTACTTTTCCTTCTTCAAAGGATAAGTCAGGTTGTTCCAAAAGAAAGGCCTTAGCAATGGCGTAACCATCACTAGCCCCAATTCCTTTCAACTTTTCCATGTTATTCTGACAACCCTTCACTTTTCATGGTTTCTTGAATAGCTGCCATTGCTTCTTCTTCATCTTCACCTTCAACAGAGATGGTTACATCTGCACCTTGGCCTACTCCTAAGGACATTACACCCATGATGGATTTCAAGTTAACAGATTTACCTTTATATTCTAAGTTAATATCAGATTTAAATTTGCTTGCAGTTTGCACAAGTAAGGTTGCTGGACGAGCATGGATACCAGTTTCTGCAGTAATATTAAAGTCTTGAGTTTTCATTATTATAATCTCCTTTTTTTAAATCTACGTAATTTGACGACTTTCCCAACTATCGCTTAAAAGAAAAGAAAACCGTTACATTAATAATGTACCATTTTTTAAGCATGGTGACAACTACTTAATTAAATTCTCCTTGGCTTTAGCATGGGAAAACAAGCTTTATGACTTGAATGTCAAACATGGTCAATGTATAATAACTATTGAAGGTCAATGTTTATCAAAAAGGTGTTTTTACAATACATGTATATTAAAAATATTGGCCAATTTCTTAAGAAAGGAGCGTGGCACTATTGAAATGCCAACGTTGTAACCAACGCGAAGCTGCCATTCACATGTATGCGAATATTAACGGTCAAAGGCAGGCCATTAACCTTTGCCAACCTTGTTATGCAGAGATAATTCGCAACCAATCTCAAGCTGGGAAAAGCAATAATGACAATAATTCATGGGGAAACCTCTATGAGCTTCTTAGACAAATGCAAGATAAAGGGCCCCATAATGCTAACGGCCAAGAGCCTCCCCACCATCCTAATGATGGCCAGGGAAATAGCTTGTTGGCTAATTATGGAACCAACATGACTGAATTGGCTCGCCAAGGCAAGTACGACCCGGTAATTGGCCGTGACCAAGAAATAAATCGGGTAATCGAAATTCTCAACCGTCGAACCAAAAATAATCCTGTCCTCATCGGAGAAGCTGGTGTAGGTAAGACGGCAGTTGTGGAAGGTTTAGCCCAAAAAATAGTGGCTAAAGAAGTTCCTGAAAAGCTACAAAATAAGGAAGTTATTAGTTTAGATGTGGCTTCCTTAGTCCAAGGTACTGGGGTTCGGGGCCAATTTGAAGAAAAAATGCAAGCCCTGATTAAAGAAGTCTCTTCCAATCAATCAATCATTCTATTTATTGACGAAATCCATGAAATTGTGGGGGCAGGAACAGCCGATAATTCATCAATGGATGCTGGCAACATCTTAAAACCTGCCTTGGCCCGGGGCGAAATGCAATTAGTTGGGGCAACAACCCTAAATGAATTCCGTCGTATCGAAAAAGATGGCGCACTGGCTCGCCGCTTACAACCGGTTCAAGTGGATGAGCCTTCGGTGGAAGAAGCCATCACTATTATCAAGGGTCTAGCCGACCAATACCAAAAATTCCACCATGTTCACTTTACTGACCAAGCCTTAGAAGCAACGGTTACCCTGTCTAATCGTTATATCCAAGACCGGCAATTACCTGATAAGGCCATCGACCTACTTGATGAAGCGGGCTCTAAGAAAAACTTAACCATTCCCTTCTTGGATAAGGAGGCCTTAGAAGATCAGATTCAAGAATTAGAAAAATTAAAGGAAATGGCTACCGATGCGGAAGACTATGAGAAGGCGGCCTATTACCGCGACCAATTAAAGAAATATAAGGATATGGCCGCTAATAATGAAGCTGTTGTTGAACAAGTCCCAACGATCACCGTCGAAGACATCGAAGAATTAGTGGAAGCTAAAACCGGTATCCCCGTTGGCCAGTTACAAGACCAAGAACAAAGCAATTTATTGCAACTTGAGGATGAACTCAAGGAGACAATTATCGGCCAAGATCCTGCTGTCGAAAAAGTATCAGCAGCAATCCGGCGTAACCGTGTGGGCTTCCACCCAGGTAATAAACCCATTGCTTCCTTCCTATTTGTGGGGCCAACGGGTGTCGGCAAGACAGAATTAGCCCGTCAGCTTGCTAAGCAACTCTTTGGTAGTGAAGAAGCAATGATCCGCTTTGACATGTCTGAATACATGGAAAAACACAGTGTCTCTAAGATGATCGGTTCACCACCCGGCTATGTCGGCTATGACGAAGCTGGCCAATTAACCGAGCAAGTCAGACGGCAACCTTATTCCCTCATTCTCTTAGATGAAGTGGAAAAAGCCCATCCTGATGTTCTCAACCTCTTCCTACAAATCATGGAAGACGGTCGACTTACTGATGCACAAGGTCGGACGGTTTCCTTTAAAGATACCCTTATCATCATGACTTCCAATGCCGGAACGGGTAACGTTGAAGCTAGCGTCGGTTTTGCCGCTAGTCAACAAGGGAAAAACCAATCTGTCTTGGACCAATTGGATAATTACTTTAAACCTGAATTCATGAACCGCTTCGACGGCATCATCGAATTCCAACCGCTGACCAAGGAAGAATTGATTCAAATTGTCGACCACATGCTCACCAGCATGAACAAATTACTCAAGGGACAAAAAATCTGCATTGCCATTGACGACCAAGTGAAAGAAGCTATTGTTGAACTAGGCTATGACCCCAAACTGGGTGCCCGCCCATTAAGACGGGTCATCCAAGAACAAATTGAAAACCAAGTCGCGGACCTATACTTAAAGGATCCAAGCATTAGCTATGTCCACTTTAGCGTGGATGATTCTGGCAACATTGTTGTTAATGAGAGTGAAAATAGTCAGGCCATTGAAGAAGCAGACGTCGATTGATCAAATAGTTCTTTTTACAAACATACTAAGATTAGCTCGAAGGTAAATCGACGGATTTATCTTCGAGCTATTTCTATTTTCAGATATAGTGTAAGTGAAAGGATAATCCGGACAAACTCTCAAGGGCTAGGAGCCCGAATTAAAAAACGGATTCTTTCACTCTTGTTTTTAATTTTGGTTTAAGTATGTTGAGCTGTGAGCTCGTGTTTAGGAAATTAGGATAAGAACAATGAAGTGAAAATCTTTCAAACCATTACGAAAGGAAGCTAGAAATGACTAAGTATTTATATGCATTTGATGTTTCCAAAGGAAAAGCGACACAAGTTCTGTATAAAAATAATAGATGTATTGAGGAAAGCCTTTTGGAATTCACTCGTAAGGGATTTGAAGAACTGTTACAGAATATCCAACAGATCTCTGGGGAAGTGACTCTTGCTTTTGAAACGACAGGTATCTATTCAAAGCCACTTGAACGATTTTGTCACAAAAATCATTTAACTTACCACAGTTTGAATCCTTTAGAAGTGTACAATCGAACTAATGGTTTGACATTAAGAAGAAATAAAACAGACCAAGCAGATGCTCATAAATTGGCACAAATCATGTCAATTTTTAACTTTCAACCTTCGGTAAGGAAAGAGCTTCGCTATGAAGAAATGAAGCGCATGAATGCTTATTATTTAGAACTACAAGAAGGTATCGACAGACTCTATGTTAAGTTTTTAGAAGGTATCTATCTTTGCTTTCCTGGTATCGAAAAAGTTTTCTCTAAATTAAAAAATGAATTTGCTTTAACTATTATTGAAAAATACCCACATCCCGACTATGTGCTAGAAACCTCTCGAACAGTCATCAAAAATATATTGAAAAAGTCAACATTAAAAAATATCTCTAAGCAAAGAGCTTTTCAAAAAGCTGATCAAATCATTGAGTGTGCAGCTTCTTCCTATCCTTCTGTCCATAAGGACAGTTTTTATTGTCAGGTGCTCAGTTTTTATGCCGCACATCTAAAAAATTTAATTAATCAAAAAGAACTTATTCAAGATAAGATGATTGCTTTGGGACGTCAGTTTTCTGAATTTATAATTTATGCCAGTGTACCAGGGATTGGGCAACTGTCGGCTTGTCAGTTAATTGCAGAATTAGGTGATTTATCCCGATTCGAGAACCACAAACAATTAAATGCCTATGTCGGAATTGATATTAGACGCTATCAATCAGGTAAATTTATAGGCCGAGACCATATCAACAAACGTGGAAATAAAAAAGCTAGAAAAATACTTTATATCATTATTACCAATATGATTCGCGCCCAGAGACATGCGCCAAATCATATCGTTGATTATTACTATACAAAAAAACAGCCACCCTTTAATAAATGCCATAAGGTAGCTGTTATAGCGTGTATGAATAAGCTGCTTAAATGCCTATACGCGCTATTCAATCATCATACGAAGTATGATTATGAATTAAATGCCTCTCACCGCAACTAATTCATTTTTATAGTAACTAAAATTTTTAAAAGTCTCAATACAGAGGCTTATTTAGCATGCCAAATTTTCCGTAGAATATTCAAAAGATTAAATTTCTAAATAACACTATATATATTTAGTAACTTTATACTGATTTTTACTTGACTAATCGTAGGAAAGAGAGTGTGACAAAAGTCAAAAGAGCCCTGAAGAGCTACGCATACTATATCTGTACTCGCTCTTCGCTTCAAACAGCTATAGCAACTGGAACAAACGATATGCGATAGGCGCAAGCCTATCGCACATCGTTCGTAGTTGGGTTCGACTTGGCAGGCTTGGATGATTGGAGCAAGTCTCACACCCTGTATGAAGTGGACGTCAGGGCTGACTTTTGGAATAGGTTTTGATTAGATAGTTAGTATTTTGAAAAGGAGTTGGGACAAAGCCTAACTCCTTTCTTTGTGTTTAAATTAATAGCTTTTTTATTAAAGCGCTAATCAAGCACCTATTTAAGTGGTTTAACCGCGTGAATAGTTAGGAGCTTCCTTAGTGATTTGAACATCATGGGGATGGGATTCCACTAGGCCAGCCGAACTGATGCGGACAAATTGACCATTTTGGCGTAAGTCTTCCACATTGTGAGCACCGCAATAGCCCATTCCTGACCGTAAGCCACCCACCATCTGATAAACGATACCACTAACAGGCCCTTTATAGGAAACTCGGCCTTCGATACCTTCGGGTACCAATTTATTGGCTTCATTCACTTCACCTTGGAAGTAACGGTCGGCCGACCCTTTTTTCATGGCAGCCATACTCCCCATGCCACGGTAAGTCTTGAAGCGTCTGCCTTGATAAATTTCCATTTCACCAGGGGCTTCATCAGTACCTGCTAACATAGAACCTAGCATCACCGCATGACCACCAGCTGCCAGGGCTTTCACGATGTCCCCAGAATACTTGATACCTCCATCGGCAATTATGGTTTTACCAAATTCATTAGCTACTTGAGCCGCATCGTAAATGGCGGTTAATTGGGGCATCCCTACCCCAGCGACCACCCGGGTAGTACAAATGGAACCCGGTCCAATCCCTACTTTAACCACGTCCACGCCTGCTTCAAACAGGGCCCGGGTGCCTTCAGCTGTAGCCACATTACCAGCAATAATGGTGAGCTTGGGATAAGTTTGACGGACTTCCTTGATTTTATTCAAGACGCCTTGAGAGTGACCATGAGCCGTATCAATCACAATAGCATCGACCTCTGCTTCAGCTAAAGCTTGAACCCGACGGAAGGTATCAGAAGTCACTCCCACAGCCGCAGCGCACAATAAACGGCCACTGTCATCCTTAGCCGCATCCGGATAATTTCTTACATTAGCTAAATCCTTAAAAGTAATTAAGCCGGACAGATTCCCCGCTTCATCGACGAGAGGTAGCTTTTCAATCCGGTGACTTTGTAAAATTTCTTCAGCCGCTTCTAAACTGGTACCGACAGGAGCAGTGACTAAATTATCCTTAGTCATGTAGTCAGCAATTTTTCGCGAGCTATCAGTAACAAAGCGCTTATCGCGGTTAGTAATAATCCCCACTAGCTTATGGGAGCTTTGGCTTTCCACAATGGGAACACCAGAAATGTGGTAAAGGCTCATTAATTCTTCCGCTTCTCTGACGGTACTATCAGGATAAAGATAAAAGGGATTAGTAATCACACCACTTTCTGAGCGTTTAACCTTTCTAACCTCACCCGCTTGGTCATCAATGGTCATATTTTTATGGATAACTCCCATACCGCCTGAACGTGCCAAGGCGATGGCCATTTCTGACTCAGTTACAGTATCCATACTTGCCGAGAGTATCGGAACGTTTAAACGTATATTATCAGCTAATTGAACACTAACATTGACCTGGTCAGGAACAATATCACTCGCTTGGGGTATCAGTAATACATCATCAAATGTTAGTCCTTCTTTAACAAATTTATTTTCCCATTGATTCATGAAGCCAAAACTCCTTTTTTTGATATTTTATATTGATCCCTAATATAGCACAAGTAAAGGCAAAAATACATACATTTTTAACAATCATCGGTTAAAATATACGTTTTATAAGCAATTTAACAGAAAATAAAACCCCTTTCCACCAAATTTCAGTGTTTTTGGTGAAAAAGGATCATTAACAAACTAACTATAACTGTTCAACTATTCAAAAACAAAGAGGGCTGATAAATAGCCTATTGGGGCTGCTATTGCCTTTTTTGCTCACTTGTTCGATTCCTATAACAAGGATTCTAATTGCACATCAGGATATTTTTGTTGGAACCAATTTTCAGCAAATTGATTTTCAAAAAGAAAGACAGGTTGGTCGAAGCGGTCTTTGCAGAGCAAGTTACGACTCGATGACATGGAAGGATCCAGTTGATCTTCGGAAATCCAACGCGCAATTTTATTGCCCAAGGGTGTCATTTCCACTTCCGAATTGTATTCATTTAATAAGCGGTATTGGAAGACTTCGAATTGGAGTTGTCCGACTGCCCCTAAGATATACTCTTCGGTGTGCCAAGTTTTATAAAGTTGGATAGCCCCTTCTTCAACGAGTTGTTTAATCCCCTTATGGAAGGATTTTTGCTTCATAACATTCTTAGGACTCACCTTCATAAATAATTCTGGCGTAAATTGTGGGAGGGGTTTAAAGTTTACCTTGTGCTTGCCTGAATAGATGGAGTCTCCAATTTGAAAGTTTCCGGTATCATAAAGGCCAATAATATCCCCTGCCACTGCTAAACTAGCATGTTCACGAGTATCTGCCATAAAGCGCGTGGTATTATTCAGCTTTAACTTCTTATCCGTTCGAGCTACAGTGACATCCATGCCTTCATGAAACTCGCCCGAGCAAATCCGAACAAAGGCAATCCGGTCACGGTGTCGGGGATCCATGTTGGCTTGAATCTTGAAGATAAATCCGGTTAATTGTTCATCAAGAGGGTCAACTAAGTCCTCTTCTACTGTTTCAACCGCTTGGGGCGCGGGGGCAAAATCAACAAAGGCATCTAAGAAGGTTTGAACGCCAAAACCCGTTAAGGCAGACCCAAAGAAAACTGGCGTTAACTTCCCTGCTTGGATGGCCTCCGAGTCGAAAGGATTTCCGGCCTCATTTAAGAGTTGAGCATTCTCCACGGCCTCCTCATACCAAGGCGATTTTTTCACTTCATAATCCCCTTCAAGTTCACCATCTTCATTTAAAGGTAAGAAATCATTGCCGCCATTAGCTTCTGGGTGAGTCAATTCTAAGCGATTATTAAAGAGATCGTAGTTGCCTTGGTAGGTCTTTCCCATGCCCATGGGCCAGTTCATCGCATAGGCATCGATACCTAGGACTTCCTCTAGTTCACTAATCAGTTCCATAGGTTCACGGCCATCACGGTCTAATTTATTCATAAAGGTGAAAATTGGAATGCCCCGGTGGCTAGCCACTTCAAACAATCTCTTGGTTTGGGCCTCAATCCCCTTACCTGAGTCAACCACCATGACCGCAGCATCCACGGCCATAAGAGTTCGATAGGTATCCTCGGAAAAGTCCTCGTGGCCCGGCGTATCCACAATATTAATTTGGTAGCCGTCATAGTCCACCTGCATCACCGAACTGGTCACTGAGATCCCACGCTGTTGTTCAATCTTCATCCAGTCGGACTTGGCAAAGTGGCCACTTTTCTTGCCCTTAACCGTCCCTGCCTGGCGAATAGCTCCTGAATATAGGAGTAATTGTTCAGTAATAGTCGTTTTCCCGGCATCGGGGTGGGAAATAATGGCAAAGGTCCTTCTTTTTTTACTTCTTCTGCTCTATTCATGCATGACATCCTTTTTATAACTTGTTATTTTCTTATGGTCAGTAAAAAACTTGCTTATTTATCATATCATATCCCCATAAAGCTAAGAAAGCTTTCTTTAAAAAAAGAGCCGGAAACAAAGTTCCAGCTCTGAGTCAAGTCTATTTTTCTGCTAGATAGCGTGACAAGAAGGCCTTGGTCCGTTCATGTTGAGGGTGATTGATCACTTGGTCAGGTTCGCCGTCTTCAACAATGACCCCTTGATCCATAAAGCAAATTCGCGAAGAAACATCACGAGCAAAGGCCATTTCATGGGTCACCACAATCATAGTTAAGCCTTCTTTAGCGAGTTCAGTCATAGTTCCTAGCACCTCACCGACCATCTCCGGATCCAGAGCCGAGGTCGGTTCATCAAAGAGTAAGATTTCCGGGTCCATAGATAGGGCCCGGGCAATAGCGACCCGTTGTTGTTGCCCACCAGATAGTTGGTCAGGACGGGCATCACGGTAAGGGGCCATACCGACTTTTTCTAGGTTTTTCAAAGCAGTTTTTTCAGCATCTTTTTTATTTCTTTTCAGAATTTTTTCTTGGCCGATAACACAGTTTTCCAGCACATTCATATTCTTAAATAAGTTGAACTGTTGGAAAACCATACCCACCTTGGCCCGATATTTATTCTTATCAAAGTTTTTAGCTAGGATAGACTGACCATGGTAGATAATATCACCAGAAGTGGGTTGTTCCAGCAAATTCATACAACGTAATAAGGTTGACTTCCCTGATCCTGATGAACCAATAATAGAGATAACATCGCCAGGGCTAACCGCAAAGTCAATATCCTTTAAAACCAAATTATCGCCAAACTTCTTCTCTAAGTGAGAAATTGTTAAAATCTCATTTTTCATGAATATTCACCTCACTAGTCGATGATTGATAAACAGTATAAGTATCGCTTCCCGACATCTTCCTTTCCACCAAGCGTAGTAAACGGGTAGTGGTAAAGGTTAGTACAAAGTAAATAATCGCTGTGATGAAGAAGGTTTGGAAGGTGAGATAGGTAGTCCCTGCTGCCGATTTGGACACAAAGAATAGTTCAGTAACAGCAATGACGTTTAAGACTGAGGTGTCCTTGATATTAATCACAAACTCATTACCCAAAGCAGGTAATATACTACGAATCGCTTGGGGTAAAACCACATAGGTCATGGTTTGGAAGTGATTCATACCAATTGCTTTAGCCGCTTCTGATTGACCATCGTCGACACCGATAATCCCGCCCCGGATAACTTCGGCGAGGTAGGCACCGGTATTCACTGAAACAATGAGCAAGGCGGCGAACATGGAGCTCATATCAATCCCTAGGAATAATTTCGATCCATAGAAAATCATCATGGCTTGGACCATCATTGGGGTCCCACGGAAGACTTCAATATAAGCCGTAATCAAGAATTCAACAACTTTGTATAAGATAGATACTATCCCGCTACTTTCGGCAATTGGCATCGACCGATAAATCGCAATCAATAAACCAATTAAAAAACCAACAAGGGTAGATATTAAGGCAATATACATGGTCGTTGCAGCACCTTTAAGCAATTGGCCCTTGTATGTGGACCAGATGCTGGCCACTTCACCCCAAAAGCCAATATCTTCGCCGCGATTATTTAAGTCAACCATTTCTTGCATCAGATTTTCCCGATCATTATCTGGAATGGTCGCTAAGGCTTGGTTAATTGGTTCCATTAAAGGCGAATCTTTGCGGAGCCCAACGGATGACCAGTTAGCAATATCCCCAGTATCAAAGCCTTTCCCTTCTTCAAAGGAAACAATCTTTAAATCTGGATTAGCAGCAACAGCAGAGAGGGCACCAGGCCGGTCTGAAATATAGGCATCAATCTTATTACTTAGCAAGGAAGAGATCATAGTTGGGAAAGAATCCATTGGGGTTTGTTTGTCAATCCCTTGCATTTGATCGAGTAAATCAACGTGGAAGGTATTTAATTGTGCAGTTACCTTGGCCCCATTAAAGTCATTAATGGATTGTGCATTGGCATAAGGACCGTCCTTAAGGGTCACTACAACCATGTCTGAGCCATAATATTCATCGGTAAAATCGATTTGTTTTTCCCGTTCAGGTGTCGGTGACATCCCCGCTACAATGGCATCAATTTTTGCTGATTGTAAGGCAGGTGGCAAACCATCCCATTCCATCTTTACGATTTCTAGCTTTAACCCTAGAGCATCAGCAATTTGCTTGGCTATTTGCACATCGTAACCATTAGCATATTCCCCGCTAGCATTACTAATTTCGATGGCGCCATTAGCGTCTGTCGTTTGACTCCAATTATAGGGAGCATAATTTGCTTCCATCCCTACTCTTAATACACCAGGTGTCTCTAATCCCTGATTAAGAGCTTCTTGATCAACCTCAATCCTTGGCTGATTTTCAGCAGCATCTACCCTTAGTGGACTAGCTAAACCAACCAAAAGGGATAAGGTTAACAAGAGAAAAGAAAGCGCTGCTCCAAATCTCTTTGACATATATCTTCGCTCCAATCTTCTATTTGAGTGGTTCTAAAATAAGAAATAAAAGTAATATTCACAAAGCTCTCTACTCCCTTATTGATAGAACATTTCTCTATTATAGACCAAAGGAAGTCCATAGTTCAAGAATAGCAAAAAATATCCAAATAAAAAGCCCTGCTAGGTCTAATTGGACCAAAAGCAGGGACTTCATCACGATTACCCGTTCATGTCTTTAATTTTGATCATCCGGGTCTTAGTCGACCGCTCATTCTCTTCTAATTTACTTTGAATATAAGCGATCGTTTCCTTGGTATCAGGAATCACCCGATATTCCAAGGCATTCACCCGTCGTCTGGTTGATTCAATATCGTCAGCCATTAACTGACAGGTCTTTTCAATTTCACTGAGTTCTAATAACTTAGGCATGACTTGATTTAAGGTTGCAATCGCGTCATCTAACTCACTAGCAGTATTTAAGAAACTATAAGTGTTACGGTCCTTACCTTCTTGGTATTCATCTGAATAGTGGAAATTCATCTTAGGAACATCGACACTCATAATATTTTCATGACGAATTTCAAGTTCCACACTCTGACTAGGTATGGCCACTAATTCATCAATGTAAGCCTCGTTAACCAGGGCAGATGCAAGCACGAAATTTTCCAGGGCTAATGATAGGTCTGCCTCGACCTCTTGACGAAGCTCATTATTTTTTCGAATGAGGTCAATAAACTGACGCATTAGCTCATCTTGCTTATCTTTTAACAATTTATGGCCGCGAGTTGCTATGGAAAGATTGCCTTGGAGTTTTTGCAATTCCATCCGAGTAGGCTTAACATTTAAAGCATTTGCCATAAAATATCACCCCTTCTTCACTAGGCCTCTTCATGACTTTCTTGGTCAGCTTGCTTATTGTCAGGTTCTTGGTCTTCCGTTGTCTGATCAGATTTCGGATAGTATTTTTCAATATACTTATCATTAATCCGAGTTAATTCTGATTTTGGTAGAATGGTTAATAATTGCCAAGCCAGGTCTAAGGTTTCATAGATCGTTCGGTTGGTGTCGAAACCTTGGTTGACATATTCTTTTTCAAAACGCTCAGCAAATTTTAAGTAAAGTTTATCCGTATCAGAAAGAGCTGATTCACCTAAGACAACCGCTAATTCACGCGCTTCTTTCCCCTTGGCATAAGCTGCAAAGAGTTGGTTCATGGTGTCAGCATGGTCTTCACGGGTTTTCCCTTCACCAGTCCCATCATCTTTTAGACGTGACAAAGAGGGTAAAACATCAATCGGAGGGGTAATCCCTTGGTGGTTCAATTCCTTATCCAAAATAATTTGTCCTTCAGTAATATAACCGGTTAAGTCAGGAATTGGGTGGGTAATATCATCTTCAGGCATGGTTAAAATTGGAATCTGAGTCACTGAACCTTTAGCGTCCTTAATCCGACCGGCACGTTCATAGATTCCGGCCAAGTCAGTATAAAGGTAACCAGGATAGCCACGACGTCCCGGCACTTCCCGCCGAGCAGCAGACACTTCCCGCAAAGCTTCACAATAGTTAGTCATGTCGGTCATGATCACTAAGACGTGCATGTCCTTCTCATAAGCTAGATATTCAGCTGCCGTTAAGGCTACCTTAGGGGTAGCTAAACGTTCAATGGAAGGATCATCGGCTAAGTTGATAAACATTACTGATCGGTCAATGGCCCCAGTTTCTTTAAAACTGTCAATAAAGAATTGGGCATCCTCAAAGGTAACCCCCATAGCCGCAAAAACAACCGCAAAGTTTTCATCATCGTTTAAAACAGTCGCTTGCCGGGCAATTTGGGCAGCCAATTCCTTATGGGGTAGACCTGATCCAGAAAAGATAGGTAATTTTTGCCCCCGGACTAAGGAGTTCATATGGTCGATGGTTGAAATCCCGGTTTGGATAAATTCATCCGGGTATTCCCGGGCCATGGGGTTGATCACCTGACCATTAACATCACGGGATTGTTCTGGAATCGGTGTTGGGCCACCATCAACCACATTCCCTAAACCATCAAAAGTTCGGCCAATAATGTCCTCTGACACACCGAATTCCAAAGGATGGCCTTGGAAACGAACCCGGGAGTCACGGATATTAATCCCTGAGCCACCCCCATAAATTTGGACAATGGCCTTGTCTTCTTGAACTTCAAGCACTTCCCCAATGCGGGAGTCGCCGTTTTGCATTTTAATTTCAACAAGTTCGTTATAGCCAACACCTGATACGTCATCGACAACCATTAACGGGCCCGAAATATCAACAATGGATTTATATTCTCTTTGCACTATTTCACGCCTCCTTTTTGAACAACTTCCTGCATAGTCGGTTTGATTGAATTGTTCAAGTCATCCAACTTGGAAATTTCAGCTTCTGGAACATATTTCATCCGGGCGATTTGCTCACGAATGGTTGAAGTTCCTTCCACAATCTCATCATAATAAGCCCCTAATTCCATAGCTTTACGCGCTTCACTGTTGAAAGCTAGAATATTTCTTAACATCTTAAACTGCTTTTCTGAAGAAGTCTTGGTGTCGACTTCATCATAAGAATTTTGTTGTAAATAATCTTCTCTCAACATACGAGCGATAACCAGAGTCAGACGGTCTTCTTGAGACAGGGCATCCACACCAACTAAGCGGACAATTTCTTGGAGGCTATCCTCTTCTTGTAGAATCGCCATAGACTTAGTGACCATCCCCGTCCAATCCACATCGAGTTCTTTTGAAATTCCCTCAGTCACTTCTTTTTGATAGAGAGAATAAGAATCCAGCCAGTTAACTGCTGGGAAGTGTCTTTGTTGGGAGAGGTTAGCATCCAAGCCCCAATAAACCTTAATCACCCGCATGGTATTTTGGGTAACTGGTTCTGAGGTATCTCCCCCTGGAGGTGAAACCGCACCCACTGCGGTAACTGCCCCACGGCGTTCATCAGAGCCCAGAGTCGCAACCATTCCGGCACGTTCATAGTATTCGGCCAAACGACTACCCAAATAAGCTGGATAACCTTCGTCCCCTGGCATTTCTTCCAAACGACCTGACATTTCCCGCAAGGCTTCAGCCCAACGAGAAGTCGAGTCAGCCATGATAGCGACAGAATATCCCATATCACGGAAATATTCAGCGATAGTTATCCCTGTATAGATCGAGGCTTCCCGGGCTGCCACTGGCATGTTAGAGGTATTAGCAATCAAGACCGTCCGTTCCATGATCGATTCACCCGTTTTGGGGTCAATCAATTTAGGAAATTCGTCAATAACTTCGGTCATCTCGTTACCACGTTCACCACAACCAACGTAGACCACAATGTCAGCGTCAGCATACTTGGCAATTTGGTGTTGCAAGACGGTTTTCCCAGCACCGAAAGGCCCAGGTATGGCTGCTGCCCCGCCCTTAGTAATTGGAAAGAAGGTATCAATGACCCGTTGCCCTGTCGTCATAATTTCATGAGGTAAGAATTTTTGTTTAAAGGGTCTCCCAACACGCACAGGCCAACGTTGAGACATACCGAAGGATTTTACTTGGTCACTGTCTTTTAAACGAATCGAGTAGACATCATCATCGAGGGTATAGTCGCCTGATTCAATGCTTTCAATGGTCCCACTCACCCCGTTAGGAACGAGGATGCGGTGTTCAATCACTGATCCTTCTTGAACGGTACCTACAATATCACCACTGACTACCTCATCACCTACTGATTTAGTGGCTTGGAAAGTCCACACTGCTTGGTGGTCAAGGGAATCGACTTCTGATCCTCTAACCAGGTAATTCGACTCAGTGACTTGCATAAATTCATCTAAGGGACGTTGGATCCCATCAAACATTTTAGTTAACAATCCAGGCCCCAACTCTACAGAGAGTGGAGATCCCGTTGGGTGAACGGGTTCGCCTGGTTTAATTCCTGAGGTTTCTTCATATACCTGAATATAAGCCACGTCTTGATGCATTTCAATAATTTCACCGATGAGGTTTAAATTCCCTACCCGGCAAACTTCTTGAACAGCTGCATCGTCCATATCTTTGGCTTTTACTAAAGGACCAGAAACTTCAATAATTTTTCCTGATTTCAACTAGTTTCCTCCTTCATCCTATAAAATATTTTGTCCAACAGCTTTTTCAACATTATCATTCACACGTTTCTTACCAATTCCCAAGCTGCCATTATTTGTTGGAATAAGAATAATTGCTGGAATGACTTGGGAATCGTAAAAAGAAATGGTTTCTGGGATTTCCTTGGCAAGACTTTCTGTCAAATAAATAATCCCATAATTATTTTCAGCTAAATGATGGATGGTACGGCGAGCTTCGTCACCACTAACCACAGGATAAGCGTCAAAACCAATGAGTTGAAAAGCAGTGACAACTTGTTTTTCACCAACTACTCCTATTTTACTCGTCATATATCGGCCGCATCCTTTCTTTTAGCTTATTTTCATCAATTTGATTACTCTTACCAACAAGTATCAAGCGCAAATTGGTCACTTCGTTATTTAAAAAGTAGAGATAAGCCAAGACTGGTAGGGGGCCAAAGGCTTGTAAACGCGCATCAAGCAAGTGGTCACTAATGACGCCTTCAATAGCCGCATCTAAACCATCGAGGGAAATTCTCTCTTGATTGGATAGTTCACTTTCCGTTTCAGATAAGACTTGGCTAAAATGTTCCCCATAATCCTTCACTTCATAGGCCTTAAAAATACTGGAATAATCCTTATTTTCAGCCCATTCTAAGAGTGAAGAAAGCGGAATAGAGCCGTGTTCATTGAGTAATGAACGAATGAAGGAACTCGACCGCTTCTGTTGCATGGCACGTAGTAAAAGAGATAAATTCTCTAAATCAATCCGCAAAGCCACCCATTCAGTCACTTGGTCATCATCAATGGCTAAAGCCAAATAGTGAATGTGGGACAAATAGGCGTCATCGAGCATCACCGAAATATCATTAATTTGCTTGGTGTCCTCAACATAGGTCCTCACCGTATTTATGGCTTCAAGCAAGCGCTGATCAATGACCGATGACTTGCCAGTTTTTATCGCCTGCCGCAAACTATCTATCTGATAGGGGCCGGCTGGCAAATACATATGATGAAAGTCTTGGTCACTAAATAGCTCTTTAAAAATAACCTTGGCGTTATGATAGCTATACCGCAGACCTAAAAGATCGACTACCTTTTGGTCAGGGATATTTTGATAAACTTCTTGCATAGCCTGCATGAGCCGGTCGATTAAGAAACCATCAAAATCATGACTTGATAGAATGTCATCAGGAATCCGATAAGCACTATGCTGTAATTGAGCGATAGCGTCTTCCAAGTTTTTGGCGCTTAATAAGGCTTGATAGTCGCTCTTATCCAGGAATTCTTCTTCATGGATACGTACAGTGACATTTAAACTCGCATAACTTGTTTCAGTCACAGCTATCTTCTCCCTTCTAATCATTCAATTGTTTAGCAACGTAGACAGATAGATTATCTTCTTGTTCACGAATCAATTGGTCAAAAGTCAGATCATAGTTCATGGTTTCTTGCTCGATCACTACCCCACCATGTCCTTTAAGTAAGTCTTGACTAAAGCGAATGTGGGGATATTTTTCTTGCAGGCTTTGCTTAGCCTCTTGGCCCAGTTGCTTTTGACTCAGTTCTCCAATAACAATTTGGGTATTTTCTGCTTGTGGAATTGCTGAAAGCGCCTGGTCCAGCATGCTGACAAAGTCCGCTTGACTGAGTTGGCTTAAGGCCAGTTGAGCTTCTTTAAATGCCTGCTGAATTAATTCTTGCTTCTTAGCTAAGAGGTCTTGATTTAATTGATTACTATAACTTTGCTTTTGTCTTTCTAGATTATCATGATAGTCACGTTCAGCTTTTTCTTTTTGCTTTTGCCATTTGGCCTGGCTTTGCTCCTTGGCATCACTTATGTCTTTTTCTAATGTTGCTTTGGCATGATCCAGCTTGGCTTCATTTTCTGAACGGACTTCTTTGTACACTTCTTCAGTTAGTTGCTTAATTGTAGCCATATCCGTCCTCCTTTATCATGCTTAGCTAATTGAAAAGACCATCATTACTGAAATAACCAAGGCTAAAATCGCATAAGTTTCAACCATGATCGCTAGGATGATCCCGTTAACATTGTTTTCAGGGCGTTTTGCTAGAATTTGTAAGGAAGAAGTTGCCACTTGACCTTGATATTTAGCAGACACTAAACCAACAAAGGCTACTGGTAGGCTAGCTAAAAAGTATTGGAAACCTTGACTTAAACTCATTCCTGCACTGGCTTGAATGAAGATCAAAATCCCTACCACGAAACCATATAGACCTTGAGTACCTGGCAGAAGTTGTAAGATTAAGGCTTGCACAAATTTTTCGGGTTGGTCTTTAATTAAGGCTGCAGCAGCTTCCCCTGTTTCACCAACACCACGGGCAGAACCCATACCTGCTAAAATAACCGCTAAGGCTGCACCTAAATAGGTAAATAAAATTCCGCCGTTTTCAGTTAAAAATCCTAACCAATTTTCCATTAATGTATACCTCCATTATTTATTTTCTATATTTTCATTAACGTCCGATAAATGAATATACTTTTGTAAGGTGTCAATCGGCTTAAAGCGACGTCCCCCACCTTCAACAAACTTACCAAAGAATTCTACGAAAGTAAGTCTGAGTCCGTGCACATAAGCACTTAAGAGTGAAAGGAACATGTTAAAGCCGTGCAGGGCAACAATCAATACGATCCCCACTGTAAAACGAAGTGGGACGGGTAATAAGCCCACAATCATATTGAAGGCCATGGCGATGCTCCCCCCAGATAGCCCTAAGGCCATCAGTCTTGAATAGGAAACAAAGTCACCTAAATAGGAACTCACGCCATATAAGTTATATAACCCACTGACAAAACCAACAATTTTCTTATCAGCATAAACCATAGGGACAATAATCATACCGATAGCCGCTATAATTGCAATTACACCCGCTATCGTCATTAGCATGGGGTAATTGAAGACATAGCCAGCAATGACTAAGGCTAAACTCAAGAACATCAGTAGCCAGCCACCACTTTCGCTATACATTTCCTGGAAGTCGCCACGGCGCCATTCCGTCACTGCCTTAATAATTAAAGCGACCATCATGTGAACAAAACCAAAAGCAATCGAAATAATCAATAATTGCATGGCTTGGTTCAAGGGATCAATTAATTTAAAAGGTAATGAAGCCCCAAAGAATGACCCATAGGCTAGCCCCACCAACATCGTCGTATAACTTAGCAAGTGCCCCATTTTCATGGTGCTACGCATGGAATCTTTCATATCGACAAACTTTAGAGCCAAGAAAGTAACAATCCACATCACTAAACCATAGCCCAAGTCTCCCATCATCATCCCAAAAAACAGCATATAGAATGGGGTGAGATACGGGGTCGGATCCGTTTCACGATAATTAGGTGTGGCATACATCAGCGTAATGGCTTCAAAGGGTTCAACTAAGGCATTATTTTCTAACTTAATCGGGACTTGGTCATCGTCAATTTCTTTCTGACTAATTTCCTCTTTAATCAGCGCATATTGATTGTCATCCAAATCAAGAGCCAGTTGCTGCTCCAATTTTTCCAAGTCATGAACACTCACCCAACCTTTAATATAGGTGAGGTAGTTGGTATCATGCGCTAAATCTTCAACCAGAGCCCGCTGACTGCGATTATAGAATGTTTCAGAAGCAAGCTGTAAATTGAAAATTTGTGCTTCCAAACTCCTAAAGTTTTCCACTAATTCTTGTTCAGTGCGATTGAGCCATAAGCGGTGGTCTTCTAAGGCATCATACACCTTATCGGGAGCTTCATGGTAAGGGTAGTCCCATTCTTCAAAGTGACTATTATTTAGCAAGTCACTATAGGAATTGTCGTCCCTTTCATCTTGCAGCAGGACAACCCCAATATGTTCCTGGGTAGAAAAAACTTCCTCAATCGCTAGACCATCAGCTGCTTTAATCTTATTAAAATAGGAACGCTCCTCATCATTAGGTAAGTAACCTAAGAAAGCTTTAAAGTGTTTACTTGCTAATAAATCACTAGGATTTATTGATAGAGCCCGCCAATTACTAATAGTATTTTGAGCTTGTTCGACTTTTTGCCTTTGTTCGATGAGCTCTTGGCGGTCTTTAGATAATTGTTCAATCTCTTGAATAAGGGATTGGGCTTGATCAACGTCAACCGCTTTAATTAATTCGCTCATGGTATATGTGGGACGCTTAGTCGTCAAACGACTCAAAAGCGGCTGGATAGTTAAGTAGCGTGACAAGGTCGTTAAGGCTTGCTCTGACCGCCGGTACCAACTTTGATAGTAGTCATATTGGCGGTTGTTTTTCTTAGCAAGTTCTTCACTTGAAAGCTCCTGATCTTCACTACTTAAGTCGCTAATTTCCACATTTTGTACACCTTGCAGGGATTGAATTAATTGTCCTTTATCTGTAGGCTTGGTGATCAATGAAATTTTTTGCATTTTAGCAATTGACATATACCTTCTTCACCTCCTCTACAATATAGTCAACAATACTTGCTTTATGGGCTTGATAATCCTCAACCAGCTTAGCGATTCTTTTCTGATTCTTCTCATCACCTTGGCGCTTATAGCTTTTCAACGTTTCTTGATTAGAGTTTGCTAAAGATTCGACATATTGGCGATATTCTGCTTTTGCTTCTTGCTCAATTTGCTCAATTTGGCTGTCTTTTTCATCTTTTAGCTCTTGAATTTTTGCTTGGGTTGCTTCACTTAATTGATTAGCTTCCTCATCAACAGCTAAGACTTGCGCCAATGTCTGATTTTCCATACTTTCACCCCCCTCACATACCTAGCCTATCTAGCAAAATCTTTGAAAAAAGGGAAGTTCGACGTGACCAAACTTCCCACAACTATTTTTTATTTATTTTTGACCAAGACAGACTTTGGTGTATATAACTAATGGACTACAATAAAAAGATACCACATTTGTTAACAAAGGGTCAATCGATACCCTTTATGTATATATTATAAGCTCCTTTTTATGGAACAGCAATAAAAAGATAAGTATTCTTTTCAGACTGAACGATTTTATCTATAATAAAATCATTATAAATAAAGGAGCCCATCCCATGACTACTATTCATATGAGTCAAGCGCTCAACTCTAAGCTATACCATGACGCTCTTACCATTAGAAAGCAAGTCTTTATTGAGGAGCAAGGTGTCGACCCCAAAATTGAAATTGATGGCTTTGAATCGCTTTGCTTTCACTTCTGTCTCTATCGAAATGACCAGGCGCTTGCGACTTGTCGACTCTATCCTTTGAACCAGGAAGATATCAAGATGCAAAGAGTGGCCGTCCTCAAAGACTACCGTAAACTAGGCTATGGGCAAGATTTAATGGAAGCCTGCCTAAAATTTGCTAAAGACCATTATTACTCAAGCTGCGTCCTTGATGCCCAAGTAACAGCCATTCCCTTCTATTTAAAACTCGGTTTTAAAATTAAAAGCGATGTCTTTTTAGAAGCGGGGATTAAGCACCGTAAGATGGCTTATACTTTAAGATAAAAAAATTATTTTTCTTTATCAATGCGTTCAATAACAAAGGGGGTTTCTTGGTAAACATAATAGTTTAACCAATTAGTAAATAACATATTTGAGGTTGACCGCCATCTCAGTAAAGGTTTTTTATTGGGATTATCCTCGGGATAATAATTCAATGGCACCTTGATTTCTATCCCTTCATTGATATCTCGCTTATATTCCCGGTCCAGCGTATCAGCGTCATATTCCACATGACCAAAGATAAAGACAAAACGTTGGTCCTTGCTATGGACAGCGGTTATTCCTGTTTCTGGTGAGGAAATAAGCACTTCCAGATCGGGATTGGCCTCGATATCCTCGCGACGGACTTCAGTATAGCGAGAATGAGGGATATAGAAGACATCATCTAAGCCCCGTAGTAGGGAAATTTCCGGATGGTCCATGTATTGGGGATAAACGCCAAAAAGCTTATGGTCCAAGGAATATTTCTTGATGCCAAAGTGATGGTATAGCCCGGCCTGGGCTCCCCAACAAATATGGAGGGTAGAGAAGACATGGTTGGAGCTCCACTCCATAATGTCAACTAATTCATCCCAATAATTTACTTCTTCAAAATCCAATTGCTCTACTGGCGCACCGGTGATAATCATGCCATCAAAGTAACGATCTTTAATATCAGCAAAGGTCCGGTAAAAAGTATCCAGGTGTTTAGCTGAGGTATTTTTTGCCTTATGGGACTGCATGTGAATGAAGGTGACATTAACCTGTAGAGCAGAATTACTTAACAGCCGCAACAATTGCTCTTCAGTGGCCTCTTTGGTCGGCATTAAATTGACAATAATGACTTCCAGCGAACGAAAGTCTTGCATGGCCGCGCGACGTTCATCCATGACAAAGATATTCTCACTAGCCAATTTCTTTAAAGCAGGTAAATTTTCTTGTACTTTTATGGGCATGATTCCCATTCCTCCATTCCATAAAAAAAGTCCCTACAGCATGAATACTCATACTATAAGGACGCTTCACCGTGTTACCACCCTACTTCGTAATCGATTGATTACCTCTCATCTACACTATCATGTAGTGGTAAGTTATCGATTACCAAGCGCTAAGTGTTCACCATTGCTCACAATTAGTTGCTCATAGACCATCTTCAATCAGCGCCTCATACTCTCTTTCACCAAACAGAGCTCGCTCAAATAATTAACTGACTTACTTATCTATTCAAAGCTTACTTTTTATATTATTGATCTCATTTTATCGGTTGTAACTATCTTTGTCAAGATAGGACTAGGATAAGTAAAGCAGAAACTGTGAAGCAATTGAAAAATAGATTAAAACACTAGTCAAGTCACTTAGGGTGGTAATAAAGGGGCCAGAAGCCACTGCCGGGTCAAAGCCCAGCCGGTCCATAAGGAGGGGAATGATGCTTCCTGCTAAATTAGCCACGGTAATCGCGCATAGCATAGCTACCCCAACGACCAGACCCAAGACCATATTCTTTTGCCAGAGGGTAATAATTAGGAAAATCGTTCCCCCAGTAATCAGTCCACAAATTAAACCCGTAAACAATTCGCGAAAGATCAATTGAAGAAAGGTAGACTCTTCATTATCTGGATTAGCAATTTTTCTCACAGCAACCGCTAAGGACTGAGTCCCTGCATTACCTGAGGTCCCGGTAATTAAGGTAATAAATAAAGATAAAGTGGCCACTTCAGAAATCATATCCTCAAAATGACCAATCAAGGTAGAAGTCCCCATCCCCAAAAACAAGAGAGTAATTAACCAGGGTAAACGTGACTGGGCTGATTTGACTGGTGTTTGATAAGGTTCATCAACCGACACCCCAGCCAATCCAGAGTAGTCAGCCACAGCTTCTTCATCCATAACATCCAAGATATCATCAACCGTAATAATTCCTAGTAACTCCCCGGTCGCTTCAATAACAGGAATAGCTAGGAAGTCATAGTCTTGAATGGTTCTAGCCACATCTTGTTGGTTATCATCAACCGACACCGTCACCACCCGCGGCGACATGGCTTCAGAAACTAGCCGGTTAGCATCAGAGGTGATTAAATCTCTCAGGGTGAGAACCCCGACTAAACGGGAATCATCATCCACAACATAGAGATAATAAATGGTTTCAGCATTCTCAGCTTTGGCCCTCACTAGAGTCATGGCCGATTTAATGGTTTGATTGGCCTTAATCTGGACGAATTCGGTTGTCATAATCGCCCCAGCAGTTTCATCTTCATAATCCATTAAGGTCTTAATCTTTTCCGCTTGTTCGATGGGAATTAGGCGCATATAATGGACAATTTTATTAGGAGAAAACTTTTTCAGGATATCCGCTGCATTATCTCGGTACATTTCTCCCAGCATATTGGCTGCATATTGGTCATCCATGGCTTCTAAATAATCAATAATATCTTCTTGCTCATCCTCATCCAAAACGTCATAAACATCGGCTAATTCCTTAGCTGAGATATATTGGTAAAGCAGACGACGTTCTTCATCACTTAGTTTGATATAAATTTTGGCTTGGTCATAAGGATGGTTCTTAAAAAATTCAAAACGCAAAGCCGACTGGTCATGTTTAGCTAAGGCTTCTTTAACGCGGTCAACAATTTCTTCAGGAGTCAATTCCTCTTCTTGTTCTGGCTTAGAACTGCTAAGTCTTTTTTGTTCTTGATCCTTCATTTAGGCGTCCCCCTTTTGATAACTAGCTAACCAAGTTTTAAAGTCTTGGGATAAAGGTGCTTCAATCACTAAATCTTCCTGGGTTAAAGGCTGCTTGAAGGCCAGGCGCTGACAGTGTAAAGCCTGACCAGACAGCCCGGCTTCCTGACTACCACCGTAGAGATCGTCCCCACAAAGAGGGGCGCCTAGATAAGCAAAGTGGACTCTAATTTGATGGGTACGTCCGGTATGGAGTTGAACCCGATAGCGGTACAATCCAGCCTGACTATCCTCCAACCAATACTCTGTCTTAGCGTGTTGACCGTCCGCTCTGATACAGCGTTCGATAATTGAGCCCTCCTTGCGACCAATCGGCGCTTCAATCAGGCCATGCTGGTCTGACCCGATAGCAGAATGGGTAAAGGCTAAATACTGCTTATTGATGCCGCCAGACTGCATTAATTGATCGATTTGCGAATGGGCGTACTTGTGTTTAGCAAAGATCATCGCTCCACTCGTAAAGCGGTCTAAACGGGTCACGACATGGATGACTTGGTTTTCGTAATTTTTTCTAACAAAGTAAGCTTTAACGAAATTAGCCATGGAGTATTCATCCTTAAATTGTGAAGGAATGGAGGTGTAGCCGGCCGGCTTATTAACAATTAAATAATCGCGGTCTTCATAAAGAATATCCAAAGGAAAATCCACCGCCATAATTTGATCTTGGCTGCCCTCAGCTGGGTAGATGATGGTCACTTGGTCTCCCAAAGAAAGGAAGTATTTACTCCCAACTCGCTTATTATTAACTATAATAGTCCCCCCATGGTATTTGATTTTAGCCAGTTGACGGCGGGAAACGCCTTTTTGCCTAAGAAAAGTCTTCACATATACTTCCTGGTCACAAGTCCATGAGAAAAATAACATAAGTCGTCAATTATCCTTTCTTATCGCGGTCGCCTAGGCCAATAAAGGCATTTTCCACTCGGTCCCAGAAATGCATATGACGGTACCTGGCAAAGTGAACCCGTGATTTAGCAATTCGGAACTCAATATTTTTCACTCCTTTTAGGGAAAAAGATAAGTGATCCAGGGTCATAAAGACTCCTGCTAAAAATTCATCATCCAATTTTACCCGGATCCACTCATCTCCAGCAATCAGGATAGGACTAGAGATGGTGCGGTAGACCCGGTTATTTAAAGAAGCAATCTCTGTGACTTGCAGGGTATCCAAGCGGGGATGAACCACCGCGCCTCCTAGAGACTTGTTCAAACCTGTTGACCCAGTCGGTGTCGATACACATAAGCCGTCCCCTTTAAAGAGTTCAAATTTTTCTTCCTTTATAAAGACTTCCCCAGTCATCGTCCCTTCAAAACGGCGTAAGGTCGCTTCGTTAAGCGCAATCAGGTGATTTTTTTCGCCATCAACCTTTTCTAAAGCCACTTCTAAAAGCGGGTAAGAGACACTCTCACCCGAGTCATTGAGGAGAAAATCAATAAACTGGTCCAATTCATCAACTGTCCAGTCGGTATAAAAACCTAAGTGCCCAGTATGAACGCCGACAAAACGGACATGGTCGAGCTGTTTTTCATAGTGGTGGAAGGCTTCCAATAAGGTCCCGTCCCCACCAATGGATACCACAATATCTGGATGGTCTTGGTCAATGCTGAAATCAGCCTGTTTACACGCAGAAAGCAGCCTGGCTTGGACATCCTTAGATGATTCATTGTCGTTACTTACTATTGCGATACGCATTGGTTGATTCTCCTTTTACATCCATATTATGATAAAATTTTAACTTGAAAAAATAATTCTTTTGGCCTATTTTATTAAGTAATTATATTAACTTAACTATAATCCTTACCCTACTATTAAAACATATTTTTCTTGCTTTAGGCAGCGATTACTGACTTTAAAGGCAAGTTTTTTGGCAAGCCCTTCAATGCTTGTTATAATACTTGGAGAAAAGAGGAGAGTGAATTTATGCACAAGGACATTGAAACAGAATATAAAAATATTCTCAGTCCAGAAGAATATCAAAAGCTCTTATCTTTATTTGATCTTCATTTAAATGAAGCCAAGCACCAACATAATATGTACTTTGACACCGAGTCTCTTCGCTTGAAGGCAAACCACAGTGCCTTAAGGATTCGACTCAGTGATACCTATGCCCATCTCACCTATAAGCAGTCACTGACTAGCGCCAAATCCTTGGAAGTCACTGATAAGGTCAGCCGTGAAAGTGCGCAAGCTATGATGGAGACAGGTCAGTTTCAGCCTGGAGCACACTTAAGCGACTTATTCCATGAAATTGGTTTATACGCGAGCGAATTACGACCCATTGGTCAATTTAAAACCACTCGCTTGGAAAAAAATTGGAAAAAGCAAAAGCTTGTATTAGACGCTTGCTCTTTTTACACTTACAATGATTATGAATTAGAATTAGAAATTGAGCCTGGAGAGGACGATCCAAAGCGTTATTTTAATGAATTTTTATCTAGCTATCATATTACTCGTCGGCCTTCCAAGCCAAAAATTGCCCGGATGCAATTAGATAAACCATTATATCCATTCGAATAATTTATACAGTTTGATCATCATTAATTGGGGGAGAATACAATGAAATCGGACTATAATTGTCATAGCATGGCAAAAAAACATCATAATAATCATATTTTTGAAATCTTTTTATTTGTTAATCCAATTGACCCGTTTTGTCTAGAGTTGGAAGAAGAGTTATTGCGTTTTGTTGCCCACAGTGATAAAAAAATCTACTTCCGCCTCGTCTCCTGTGTGGACCACCACTTCTTTTGGAACTATTTCAAGACTTTAGCCAAAAACAAGCAAAGCTTAGAAGAGAGAAATGAACTTTACCAATGCATGTATAAGGTGTCTTTGGGATACAAGGCCGCTCTCTGCCAAGGTAAGAAGCGAGGACGCACTTTCCTAATGACCATGCAAGAAGTCTTTGGCTGTCAAAAGAAATCTTACAGCTTAAAGCGTATGGAGAAATATGCTAAAAAGATTGGCCTTGACTTTGATATGTGGATGGAAGATCTCTATTCTAAGCAAACCCGTGAAGATGTTCTGGAGGATTTACAATTGGCCCATCAAATGGAAATTGTGAACTACCCTTCTTTAGTTATCTTTGATAACTTAAACTACCAATACGGTCTTAGAATCGAAGATGCCTTCACAGCCCAAGATCTGGAAGAATTGACCACTCAAATGTTGCCCCAAGCAGAAAAAAAATTAGCGAGCCTGCTCATTTAGAGAGAGAAAACAAGAGCCAGTCAAAGAAAAAATCACAATACCGCTCCTTAGATAAGGACAGTCTCAAATTAATCCGCCATTGAAATTAATTTGGCAACCTTTTTCCATATAAAAAGCGATCCGCAAAAACGGATCGCTTTTTTTATAGCAATTTTACCATGGCTTGACTAACCTGCCATAACCAGTTCTCATAAGCAAAGCTCAATTGGGGCCTAAAGGGACGCGGATTAAGGTAATTCAGTAAAAAAGTATAGATCTCTGAATCAAGTAAATTTTCTTCTTTAAGTAGGAAAACATAGGCAGCTAATAACCAGAGTTTTTCTTTGATATAGATAGACTCTCCCCTAAAGAAAAAACAAGTATCCGGTAAGTCGTCTAAGGACAATTTTCGAAAATAGAGCTGCTCTAGGAGCTTTTTCTCGGCCTTAAGCGGACGTTGACGAATTTTGCGCCTTAAAGACCGGGTCTCCCTTGCTTTTAACAACTGACTAATCCCGGGTCCGCTAGTCCCTTCTTGATTAAGTAAGCCAACTTGCTTGGGGTAAGAAAATAAATAGAGATAATTGTCAATACTTAAGTGATAACGGCATAAGAGATGACCATAATCGTTAAAACTTTGTATTTCAACTAAGCGAGTCTCCTCCACCCAATAAGGCAAATAAGTGCCAAAGCAGGGCAAATACTGAAAAAACGGAGCTAAACGATTTAAATTGTTTGCCGTTAAGCGTAAGTCTCTTTGTTTAGGATTGAGTAGCCACAAAACCTGCACTTTTGCTTGATGATAATCCTGCTCGCGACTGATGACAGCTTCTTTGGTCAGTAGGCTAGCCTGAAGTTCAATACTTACCACCACATCTCCTGCTTGAAAGAGGATATCTGAACGATGGTCAGGCGTGTAACTAGCGACTTCTACACGGGCCTGATAGCCCTTGGCTACTAAGATTTGCCTAATCTGCTCTTTATTATTCAAGTGCCAATGGGATTCCCGGCGCCAATATTTGAGGCTTAATTGATTATTTTGGTGGGCAAAATGTGGCTTCTTCCTTGAATGACAACGATAAACTAATTCTTGCCCGCAATTTGGGCAGTAGAAGTTCTGCTGGTTAAGGGCTAATATTTTTCTTTGAATGCGGTCATCAACCTCATAAGAACTAATCAACTGGCCATTAGCTAATTTTGCATAATACATGATTATTCCCCCTCATAGGAATATATCCGTAATCAGGGTTAAAATTAGCTGATTAATGCAGGATCAATTCTTTTTATCTAAAACCAATCGCTTTTTCAATGCGTGCTAGGGTTTGGTTAGCGACTTCATTGGCTTGTTTAGCACCGGCTGCTAAAACATCATCCAGTTCACTGCTTGCTAAGAGACGTTGATAGTCTTTTTGCATCGGTTCTAAAACGGCAATTAGCGCTTGGCTGAGGTCCTTTTTCAGTTGACCATAACCCGAATTGGCATAGGTTTTTTCTAGTTGACTAATGCTTTGGTCAGAAAAGGCTGAGAAAATATCTAATAGGTTAGAAACGCCTGGTTTATTTTCTGGATCATAGGAAATTTCTCCGCTCGAGTCCGTTACCGCACTTTTAATTTTCTTTTCAATCGTTTTCGGATCATCCAGTAAGGAAATAAAAGCTTTTTATTGTCATCTGATTTACTCATTTTCTTGCTTGGATCTTGTAAACTCATAATCCGCCCACCTGCCTTCGGTGTATAGATGTCTGGTTTAACCAATAGCTTTTCTTCCTTAGTGCCGAAGCGGTTATTGAAACGGTCGACAAAATTACGAGTCAATTCCATATGTTGCTTTTGGTCTTCACCTACCGGTACCAAGTCAGCGTCATAAAGCACAATGTCAGCCACCATCAAAGCGGGATAGCCTAAAAGGCCGGCAAAAATATTGTCTTGCTTTTGCGCCTTGTCCTTAAACTGAGTCATCCGTTCCAATTCCCCTAGTGGAGTCAGACATTGGACAATCCAAGCTGCTTGAGCGTGGGCTGGAACCTGACTTTGGATAAAGATAGCCGATTTGTTAGGATCAACCCCTAAGGCTAGGTATAAGGCCGCCAAAGATCTGGTATTCTTTCTTAAAGTCTCTGGATCTTGGGCAACAGTGATGGCATGTTCATTGACCACACAATAATAAGTGTCAAATTGATCCTGTAAATCGACAAATTGCTTTAAGGCACCCACGTAATTACCAATGGTTGGCGTGCCGCTTGGTTGTACCCCGGAAAAAATTCGTTTCATGAAAAGAAAACCTCCTCTAATTTTCCCTATTATATCACGAACCTGATCGGATAGACGGTATAAGTAATAAATTCACGAAGTCTTTTTTAATCGAGCTGGTGATTTTTTCGCTTATAAATAGTAAAAATAGCTTTCTCAAACAGAGTTTTACTCTGTGTTATATTTTATAAGTTAAAAAATCAGAAATTGATCAAACAAAGGTCAAATAGCGACTATATTGAAATACCTAGTTCCATATTGCTTATTTTATCACAAGCTTCACTAAGTTTTGCTCATTTATTTTTAAAAAAGAACTAGTATACGGTTCACTTTTATGATATACTGTGTATGTATACGGAACACAAGTCAAACCTTAAAGGAGAAATTGACATGGTTAAATTATATACTTCCCCTAGTTGTACTTCTTGCCGCAAAGCTCGGGCTTGGCTAGAAGAACACAACATTGCCTATGTGGAACGTAATATATTCCAAGAACCTCTAAGCCGCGATGAGATTAAAGAAATCTTAAGAATGACAGAAGATGGTACTGAAGAGATTATTTCTACGCGTTCAAAAGCCTTTCAAGAATTACATATTGATTTAAATGAAATCAGTTTAAATGAATTATTCGATCTTATCCAAGAAAACCCAGGACTATTGCGTCGACCAATCATTATGGACGAAAAACGTCTGCAAGTAGGCTATAATGAAGATGAAATTCGTCGCTTCTTGCCAAGAGAAGTAAGAACGATCGAACTTCACGAAGCTTTAAGAAAAATGGGATAAGATCCCTTACTTTTTAAATCGATGGCATGTTCATCCTCTAGCTTTTTGAATGGAGGGTGGAGGTGCCCTTTTTTCATTTTAGATGATTTATGGTAAAATAATCGTTGAAACAAAATATGCTTAAAGAAAAGATAATCACTAAATATTCGGAGGTGATTTGTGATGGAAATGGAGTATCTTAACGATAATACCATGCGCGTATTCATTGCCAAAGATGATCTCGAATCGCGCGGAATTACCCTCTTAGACCTCATGAAAGATCAAAGCCAAGTTGAAAACTTCTTTATGAGTATCTTAGAAGAAGCAGATGTTTCAAAGCGTTTTCAAGATTCAGAAGCTTTAACTTTCCAAGTCCTTCCTAAAAATGGCGGTATCGACCTCTATATTAGTAAAGCCACAGCAGATGGCCAATATATGGACAAGGATGGCTTGGAAAATCTACTTGAAAATATTACACAAAATATGAGTTCCGAGGAGGAAAACTCCTCTACAAACCCTAGTGAAGCAGACACAAAGGGAGGTCGACCTGAATTTGCTTTAGCCTTTAAGTCCTGGGACCAAGTCCTGACTTTTCTGAAATCCTACCAA
The DNA here is from genome assembly GCF_000193205.1 of Aerococcus sp. Group 1. Taxonomy (NCBI): domain Bacteria; kingdom Bacillati; phylum Bacillota; class Bacilli; order Lactobacillales; family Aerococcaceae; genus Aerococcus; species Aerococcus sp. Group 1. The sequence goes on from NC_015278.1 coordinate 1,475,369, forward strand.
GTGGATGAAGCCAGCCTAGAAGTCTATGTCTACCAAGATCTTTTTCAAGTGATTATAAGATTTGAAAAAGAAGACCTAACCCAGGCTAGACAAGCAGATCTGACTAGCTATGCTTTAGAGTTTGGTCATCTGAGTCCCTTTGCTCCTGCTCTACTCCGCGAGCATGGCCAATTATTAATTCATCCAGAATCAATTAACCAGGTCGCTCAATTATTCCAATAAAAAAATCCAGCTCATCAGCTGGATTTTTTTATTGGAATAATTTTCTCGTAGGCATAGCGTCTGCCACTACCCGCTAATTCAATCTCTCCTAAGTACTGATAACCGGCTTTTAAGATAATCTTCTGCATGCCAAGGTTATCGGGATGGGTATCAATTCTTAAGTCATTAATCTTTAAGTGATCGGCTAAGTCTTCAAAGGCTTGAAATAAGGCCCAACTAAGCCCCTGACCGCGGTACTTAGTCGCCAAGGCCACCCGATGAAAAGCTAGGTAGTCTCCCTGGCCCTGCCAAATTGAATAGTTGTCATAATCCCTGTCTATAGGCCTGGCAATAAAAAATCCGACCACATCCCCTTCGATTAAGCCTAAATACGCGTTTTTTCCTTCAATATCTTTTAATAGGCTGTCCGCTTGGTAGACGGTTGGATCTTGCCATTGATCAATATTTTGTTGGCGTAAATAGGCCGCTCCCGCCTTAATAATCGCCTGTATAGCTGGTAAATCTTCACTCTGAGCTAAGCGAATTCGCATTTTTTCCATCCTAATTCCTCCCGGTAAGAAGTTCATTACCACTTTACCATAAAGTCCATTTGCATGAGTAATAAAAATTCTTTAGCTCAAAATAAAAAAGCTTCCATCCACAGATATTTCTAAAGTCTCATGTGGATAGAAGCTTTTAATGCTTAGTAGGTAATCGTTAAGAAGTTAGGACTATTTTTGCCCTTCTTCTTGAAGTTTATGGAAGTCTTCTTCTGGTTGATCATTGTCGGTCCAGGCTTTTTGGTCAGCGTTACCAGAGATTTCTTTAATTTTCTTCTCAACGTCTTCACTTTGGTAGGCTTTGACAATCTTCTTATAAATTTCATTATCTTTATTTTCAGATTTCACTGCAATAATATTCTTATATTGAGTTCCTAAATTATCAAGGTCATCGGTATCAGAGAAAATACCATCATTAGGATCAAAACCAGCTGAAACCGCGTAATTGGTATTAGCAACAATAGCGTCAGAGTCTTTCAAGGCACGTGGCACTTGGGCAGCATCCATTTCAACCAGCTCAATATTTTTAGGATTCGAGGTAATATCATTAACAGTAGGAGTAATCCCTGCATTATCGTCGATTTCTAAGACACCAGCTTGTTCTAATAAGAGTAAGGCCCGGCCCCCATTAGTAGCGTCATTAGGGATAGCTACTTTAGCATTTTGAGGAAGGTCTTTAAGGTCTTTAACCGTATCGGAGTAGACCACCATGGCTGAAATATAAGTATAACCAATCGGCACTAAGTCAGCATTATTGTTCTTATTATAGTCCAATAAATAAGCCACATGTTGCATAGCATTCATGTCAATTTCGCCTTCTTGAACGGCCCGGTTAGGTTGCACATAATCAGAAAATAGTTGAACTTTTAAGTCAATATTTTCATCTTTCAATTTTTCAGAGACTTCGGTCCAAATCTTTTCTTCATTTTCACCAGCAACCCCAACAGTGACAGTACCGCCCTCTTCTGGCGCTTTGGCTTCTTTTGAACAGCCTCCTAGTAATAATAAGGATAGGGCTGAGGCTAAAACAACATTCCATTTCTTCATAAAAATTCTCCCCTTTTATAATTCCTTTAATGTTCGAAATGTTTTACTAAACGGTCAGCAACAGCTTGACTGATGAAGACCATAATTAAAATCAATAAGGTAGCAACTAGGATTACATCATTTTGGTAGCGTTGATAACCACGGTTAATGGCTAAGTCACCAAGACCTCCACCACCAACGACACCTGCCATGGCGGTTAAGCCAATCACATTAATAACGGTGAGGGCAGATACCCGAATCAAACCTGGGATAGCTTCTTTCAAGTAAACCCGGGTAACAATTTCACTTGTTGTAGATCCCATGGCTAGGGCTGCTTCTATGACACCAGGATCAATTTCTAATAAGGCGTTTTGGACTTGACGGGCATAGAAAGGAATCGTCCCCACAATTAAGGGAACCAGGGCTCCTGCTGTCCCGATGGCTGTCCCCATAATTAGGCGGGTAAAGCCCCCTAAAAGTGCTATTAAAATAACGAAGGGAATCGACCGACCGATGTTAACAACCTTATCTAAGACATTATAAACTGCCTTATTTTCTTTAAGACCTCCTGGCATATAGAGAACTAGGAAGACGCCGATCACTAAACCAATAGCAAAGGCAAAGAGGCAGGTAATAACCGTCATAAATAAGGTTTCCCAAGTGGCTTCAACGAATTGGTCGGAAATAGCTACCACATTTGGCATGATTTTTTCTAAGAATTCCATGCTTATTTATCCCCCTTCTCTATATGATCGAACGCATACTCCTTAGTATGAGACCCACTGCTATGGACAAAGTTAATGGCTTCTTGGACTCGGCTAGGTTCTCCATTTAAGGAAATCAGAAGCGTCCCCACCGGCGTTCCTTGAAGAATTTCAATATTGGCATAAAGGATATTAGCTAATAAATCATACTTCTTAGTCAAGGAGGCAATCAAAGGCTCCCCAGTAGAAGCTCCGGTAAAGTCAATCCGTAAGAGGCGGTCACCGGGCTCAATATTTAATAAATCAGGGTTGGCCAGGATGGTTTCAATGCCTTTTTCGGTCGGACTAGCTGAACTAATAAAGTCTTGGGTTAATTCTTCATGCGGATTTGAGAAGATATTTAAAATACTGTCTTGTTCAACCACTGAGCCAGCTTCCATAACCGCTACCCGGTCACAGATTTGTTTGATAACAGCCATTTCATGGGTAATAATGACAATGGTAATTCCCAATTCGCGGTTAACTTGCTTGAGCAAGTCTAAGATTTGGCTAGTTGTCTTAGGGTCTAAGGCACTGGTAGCTTCATCACAGAGAAGGACATGGGGATCATTGGCCAAGGCCCGCGCAATAGCGACTCTTTGCTTTTGACCACCGGATAATTGACTAGGATAAGAATCCCCCCGGTTACCCAAGCCTACCAGGTCCAGTAAGTGTTGGACTTTCTTTTGACTTTCTTCTTTAGATAAGCCGGACCCCTTTAAGGGATAGGCAACATTTTCGGCAACTGTCCGGGATTTCATTAAGTTAAAATGTTGGAAAATCATTCCAATTTTTTTACGGGCTAGACGTAGATCTTTTTCAGATAGGGCTGTAATTTCTTGACCATTAACAAAAACCTGTCCACTACTTGGTCTTTGCAGGCAATTAATGGTTCTGACTAAGGTACTTTTTCCAGCGCCAGAGTAGCCAATCACACCGAAGATTTCTCCTGATTGGATGGATAAGGACACATCCTTAACGGCATGAACGGCTTTATCATCACTCTCAAAAGTAACGGATACATTTTTTAATTCAATCAAAACGACCGCCTACCTTTCTATCACTTTCATAAACACTATTCTAACATTTTTTTGCCTTTTCAGCATGGCTTCTATTATATTACACTTGATCGCTTTTATCGATAACAAATTTGAATTGCCCACAGGTCTCTTACTTTACTTTCAAAAACATTAATTTTATAATTATTCTAAAGTAGAAAGTAATGCTAGAGAAAGGATATGATACATAATGGCATACACAGAAACAAAAAAAGCACTTAATCAATTAGTTGCTGACCTGGTTCAAGCCCACACCGTTATCCATCAAATTCACTGGTATATGCGTGGGGAAGGTTTTCTTTTCTATCATCCAAAACTCGATAGCTTTATGGATGATATTCTTGAACAGCTCGATGTTGTTTCTGAACGTATAATTACTATCGATGGTTCCCCCTTCTCAACCCTTAAAGAATTTTCTGACCACACCCGTATTCCCGACCATAAGGGCGAGTGGAATACCAGTATCCAAGAAGATATGCATCGGGTTGCTGATGTTATCCGCATCTTAGCAGACGACTATCAATTAGGGGTCGATGCAGCAAGTAAGGAGGGTGATGTCGCTAGTGAGGACATCTGTACTGGCTACCTCCGTGACGCTCAAAAAACCCTATGGATGGTGGAAGCGGAACTGGGCCAAGCCCCTAATATTGACAAAGACTAAGGCCAATAAAATTTACTTATAAACATAAAAAGGACCGCTGTGGGTCCTTTTTTAACACTTATTTTTCAAGTGCAGCCTTGGCTTGGTCACAGATTGCAGTGAAAGCTTCAGCATCGTTAACAGCGATATCTGCTAACATTTTACGATTGATATCCACGTTAGCTTGGTGTAAACCGTTCATTAAACGGCTATAGCTTAAGCCATTTAAACGTGCAGCCGCATTAATACGGGTAATCCATAAACGACGGAAGTCACGTTTTCTTTGACGACGGTCACGGTAAGCGTATGAATAAGATTTCATAACCGCTTGTTTAGCTACTTTATAGTTGGTTGATTTGCTACCAAAGTAACCTTTTGCTAATTTTAAATATTTTTTACGACGACGGCGTGTAACCGTTCCACCTTTAACACGTGCCATGTTATTCCTCCTTGATTATACTTAGTTCTCTATCTATGCGTCCTGCTTAACTGATCTTACTTGTAAGTGTCAAGCATTTGTTTAATACGTCTTTGGTCGGAAACATGCACCATTGCTGGTTGTTTGTGTTGACGACGTTGTTTCTTGGTTTTACCGTGAAAACGGTGTGAACGTTCTGAATGGCTACGTTTTAATTTTCCTGATGCAGTACGTTTAAAACGTTTAGCTGACGCACGATGTGTTTTTTGTTTTGGCATAATATATCCTCCTGAAATTAATCTTCTTTTGGTGCTAATTGTAGTTGCATAGAGCGTCCTTCCATCTTAGGTTTTTGCTCTACAGTAGCTACATCAGCAAGTTCGCTGGCAAAGCGTTCCAAAACCTCGCGACCTAAATCTTTATGGGTAATGGCGCGACCTCTAAAGCGAATAGAAACCTTCACCTTGTCCCCTTTATCAATGAATTTCTTTCCTTGACGTACTTTAGTTTGAAAGTCGTTTTCATCAATCGTTGGGCTTAAACGGATTTCTTTCACTTGAATCGTCTTTTGATTTTTACGTTGTTCACGCGCTTTACGTTGCTGTTGATAACGATATTTACCATAATCCATAATCCGAGCAACAGGCGGCTTAGCATTAGGTGAGACCAGAACTAAATCGAGTCCTGCTTCCTCAGCCCGCTCTAAGGCATCTCTTTTTGAAATAACCCCTAGCTGTTCTCCTTCTGGATCGATAACGCGTAATTCTTTTGCACGAATATCTTCATTAGTAAATAATTCGTTAAATTTATTCTTAGCGATATACCTTCACCTCCGAATGTTAAAGTGACAACAATAAATGAGATTTCGGCATAGAAAAACGGCGAATATAAAACACTATACCCGCCGTACTTGCACAATAGTCCCTGGGGACCATGTGTCACTGTATCTATCGGCCCGAGGACGTCCTTGTCAACTCAGGCGAGAAACGGGTGTTTCTGCTTCTTTTCTCAACTTTTATAGATTACTATAAAGCTTTCACCTTGTCAAGACATTATTCTTTAATTTGTGCTTTAAAGGCTTCTTTCACTTTTAAGAGCAGGTCAGGATCCTGATCAAGTTCAATAGCTAAAGCGACAAAGGCTTCCACGGCTCGCTTAAGTTGCTGGTGGGCTTCCGAACTATCAGCAACTTGGAGAAACCCTTCTTCATGAACGAAAACCTTACCCTGACCAACGCCCACATTGCCATAAAAAGTTGGGCAAGCATAGCTCACATTGCCAATATCAGTAGACCCAGGTTTTTCCTCTTCCTCACTAATATCGTCAAAACCACTCAGGCGCATGTGATCTTCCATGCGGTCGGCCAAGACTGGATTAACTAAGAGGTCATAGAATTCATTTTCTGGATAGCTGATTTCCAATTGACAGCCTGTCATCAAGGCTGCGCCGCGGGCACAATTAATGACCCGATCCATAGCATGACGATAAGTGGCTAATTTAGGTGCCCGCACATAGAAGAAAGCCGTCGCCGATTCAGGAATAACATTGGCGGCCTGGCCCCCTTCTTTAATAATGCCATGGATGCGAACATCACTGGGCAGTTGTTGCCTGAGGTAAGAGACCCCGGTAAAGGTCAAGTTGACAGCATCCAAGGCGTTGATTCCCAATTCGGGACTCATGGCGGCATGGGCGGCCCGACCGATAAAGTGAAAGTTGACGGCATTCATGGCTAGGGCACTAGCCTTGAGGTTGGTACTTTCATAGAGGTGCATCTGCATACAGGTATCAATATCATCAAAAGCCCCGCTCCGAGCTAAATCGACCTTGCGGCCAAAATTTTCTTCCGCTGGCGTACCAATCACGACCACCGTTCCTTGGAAGAACTCCTTCATTTGACTTAAGACAATTCCTGCCCCTACTGTCGAAGCCGAGATCCAATTGTGGCCACAGGCGTGACCTGGTTTTTTATCGGGTCCGAAACCCGGCAAGGCATCATATTCCGCTAAAAAGGCAATCTTTGGCCCATCTCCCAAGCAAAATTCTGCTCGGAAGGCGGTTTCAATCCCCTGATAGGCTCGGTCTACCTGAAAACCAGCTTCTTGGAGGAGCTTGGCGAGATAGTCCGAAGAGACGTATTCCTGGTCGCCTAATTCTGGATGTTGGAAAATGAACTGACTGATATCAAGAATTTGCGGAAAATTTGCTTTAACTTTTTGTCGCACATGATCATGAAGGGCGGTGATTTTTTGCTCATCTTTCATTAATGCTTTACCTTCTCTCTGTTAGTTATTAGGGATAGAGGACAAGAAAGACGTCGAGGTCTTTGGGATAAGTGGCTAAAAAGCTTTGAATGGTACTTTTTGCTACTGACAAGGCTTGGTCCTTGGGATAGCCATATACCCCAGCGGATATTAAAGGAAAGGCCAGCGACTTTACCGGGATACTAGCAGCTAGCTGGAGAGACTCTAGGTAGCAAGAAGTTAATAGGGCTTCTTCTTTCTGGTCGCCTCCCTGCCAAACTGGGCCTACCGTGTGAATAACATAATCAGCGGGTAATTGATAGCCGCGGGTTAATTTGGCCTGACCAGTTGGACAGCCCCCTAATTGCTTGCATTCAGCCAAAAGTTCAGGGCCAGCCGCCTGGTGAATGGCCCCATCGACGCCTCCACCTCCTAGCAGGGAGGAGTTGGCTGCATTGACAATGGCTTCTACTTCCACTTGGGTAATATCCCCATGAACGATTTGAAATGTCATATCACTGCTCGCTTTCTAATAATGCTTTTCGGCTAAGAAAATTATAAACCATGACCACAAGAATTCCAGCTAATTTAGCCAGATGGGCGTCCAGGCTTAGTTGCTCTATCAGTAGGTATAAGATCAGTTCTTGAATCAGCAAGCCTGAAAGAGCTAAGACTAAAAACAGGAGAAATTCCCGCCAACGCTCCTCCTTAGAAAAGCTAGACTGAAAGACAAAGTGCATACTGGCCCAATAGTTAAAGACTAAGGAAAGCATAAAGGCACACAAATTAGCTCCTAAGTAATGGACTTGACAGCTGATTAATAAGCTAAAGACGATAAAATCAAGAAGCGTGCTTAGCCCACCTACCAGGATAAAGCGCATAATTTGCCTGATCATCTTTTCCCACCCACTTTTCTTTTTAGAGGTCACTTGCGTTTAACTGATAAAAAACGTGCCAGCTTTAAGCTAATTGGTCACTAGATCATTAGCTTAAAAGGCTAAGCACGTTGTCAAGTTAACTAGTCTTTTACACCATAACTATCAATTTCTGCATGGATCATGTTGATGAATTCATCTAAGTCCACAGTTTCTGTTTTCTTAGAGCCATAACGACGAACAGTTACCGTGCCATTTTCAATTTCATTGTCACCAAAGACTAATTGATAAGGCACTTTACGGGTTTGGGCTTCACGAATCTTGTAACCCATTTTTTCATTCCGGTCATCAACCTCAATCCGCAAACCTTCACTACGCATACGGTTAGCCACTTGGTAGACATAATCCGCATGTTGGTTTTCATTCACTGGAATTAAGATGGCTTGTTGTGGAGCTAACCAAGTTGGGAAGGCACCCTTATATTCTTCAATTAAGTAAGCTACAAAACGTTCCATAGTGGAAACAATTCCCCGGTGGATCATCACAGGACGGTGGGTATTTTGACCATCTTCACCGACATAGGTCACATCGAATTTTTCCGGTAGGAGGAAGTCTAATTGGATGGTTGAAAGGGTTTCCTCATTGCCAAGAGCGGTTTTCACTTGGACATCCAACTTAGGCCCGTAGAAGGCCGCTTCTCCTTCGGCTTCAAAGTAGTCCAAGCCTAATTCATCCATAGCTTCCTTTAACATGGATTGGGCTTTTTCCCACATTTCATCATCATCGAAGTATTTCTTGGTATCTTTAGGGTCGCGGTAGCTTAAACGATAGCGATAGTCAGTAATATTGAAGTCATGGTAAGCATCTTGCATGAAGCGTAAAATGCTCTTGAATTCGTCCTTAATTTGGTCTAAACGCACAAAGATATGGGAGTCGTTCAGGGTCATTTCTCTTACCCGTTGCAAGCCGGATAGAGCACCTGATTTTTCATAACGGTGCATCATCCCTAGTTCAGCAATACGGATAGGTAATTCCCGGTAAGAATGCACCTTATTTTGGTAAACTCGGATGTGGTGAGGGCAGTTCATTGGACGTAAGACAAAGCTTTCACCATCTTCAAAATCCATGGTTGGAAACATGTCGTCACTATAATGGTCCCAGTGTCCAGACGTCTTGTATAAGTCTACATCAGCCATGATTGGGGTATAGACGTGTTGGTAACCGGCTTGAACTTCCTTGTCGACAATATAGCGTTCAACTTGACGGCGAATGGTTGCTCCGTTTGGTAACCAGAATGGCAGACCTTGTCCAGTTTTAGGATCAATCATAAAGAGGTCTAATTCTTTACCAATTTTACGGTGGTCACGTTCTTTAGCTTCTTCGCGACGTTTAAGATCCTCTTTAAGGTCTTTTTCATTGAAGTAACTGGTCCCATAAACCCTTTGCATCATGGCATTGTCAGAATTCCCTCGCCAGTAAGCTCCTGCTAAGGAAAGTAATTTAAAGTGTTTAATATAGCCTGTTGAAGGAACATGACCGCCCCGGCAGAGGTCAGTAAATTCTCCTTGGCTATAGGTGGTAAGGGTGGCATCTTCAGGTAAATCAGCAATAATTTCTAACTTATAAGGGTCATTTTTAAAGATTTCCTTGGCTTCTTCACGGCTTACTTCCTTACCTACCACTGGGTAGTCTTCTTTAACGATCTTTTCCATCTCAGCTTCAACCCGTGGCAAGTCTTCCTCACTCACTTGTTGGCCTTGACCATTATCAGTGTCATAGTAGAAGCCATTTTCGATGGCTGGCCCTACTCCAAATTTAATGTCAGGATAGAGACGGCGCAAAGCTTGAGCCAGTAAGTGGGCGCTGGAATGGCGGAGAATATCTAAGGCTTCTTGTTCAGTTTCTTTATTCTTAGGATCGATTAAACGAATGCTGCCATCACTTTCAATCGCTTCATCTAAGCCCTTTAATTCATCATTTAAAGTGTAAGCAACCACCCGTTTAGCTAAAGAATTGCTAATGGATTTAGCCACATCGCGGCCACTCACACCGGCTTCAAATTCCTTTACACTTTGATCAGGAAAAGTTAACTGTATCATTTTATCAAATTCCTCCTATAAAAAAATCCCTTCTGAGCATGCTCAGAAGGGACGATTACTAATTCATATCGTGGTTCCACCCTAGTTTACACCTATAGTGTCTCTAGTACGCTGATAACGTTGCGCTAACGTCATATAGAAAGTCTAAGAAGTGGTATCCTATAAAACCTGTCAGGCATTTGCACCATCTAGCCTGTCTCTCCTACAAGTTGATTATATTCAGTCTTCTATCACTGACTTGCTTTAATTAAAGCACTTTTTATGAAACAATTCAAGCTTTTATTTAGGAAAGTGAAGTGACTCTAATCCGAATAGCGACGGTTGCGCCCGGACATAGTTACTTCCTCGCTCAAATAACGAACCCTTTCCATAATCCGCTGCGCCTTGACGGTTTCCGAATCTCCTTGATTAGTATGGGCCAAATGATTTTCTAATTCCTTCATGGAAAAATTAGAAGTGAAAAAGGTAGCCTGGCCTTGACTCATACGGTTCTGCAAGAGAACCCCTAGGACTTCATCACGGACCCAGGCCGAATTACTTTCAGCACCAATATCATCAATCATTAATACTTGGGCGTCTTGGAGGCTCTTGAGTCGCTGGTTAACACGATTATCTTTGATGGCACTCTTGATCTCACTAATAAAAGTAGGATAGTGGAACAAGGTAGTCGTGAAACCATGTTCAGCCAGGTGATTAGCCACAGCTGCCGCTAAAAAGGACTTCCCCACGCCAAACGGACCATGTAAGTAAAGGCCTTGGTGAAATTGCTTGGGCTTAGACTGCATGGCTTCGACAAAATCAATGGCCTTCTCCAAGGCAGCTTGCCGTTTGGGATCGGTCAGGTCAAAGTTTTGGAAGGAGGCTTGCTTTAAATCCTTAGGCATTTCCAGTAAAGTGACCCGTTGCTTCTTCTCCCGCTCTTTTTGGGCGGCGAGGAATTCATCAGTCGCCTGGTATTCAATATCAATATAATTAAAATTCATAATGAGCTTAGGATAGAAATTAGGAAATTTGGGCCTTTTCCCCGCTCTTATCCGTTCTTTTTCTTGAACAAATTCATAGAGTTTCGATATCGAACGGTCAATCGTTTCTTGGTCCAAGTCTTCTTTATGATTATCAATAAATTGTCTAACGTCCGGATCACTCAAGACTTGGGCTTTGGTTTGGTCTAAGCGTTGGCGAAAGTTGCCTTTATTGAGCTCATGGCTGATATCTTCCCCAATATTTCTCATTCGTCTCCCTCCTCACTATTCAATGCCCGAATCCGATCGGCTAAGGCTTGGACACTTTCATGGTCCATTTTTTCCTCCTTATCTGCCGTCTCTTGTTTTTGATTAAACCAAGCGGGCTGTAATTCTTGATAGGTCTTGCGTTTGGTATTTTGCCGCTTATTTTTGCTTTGTCTTTGTTTTTGAATCCGTTTAGTCCGTTTGTTGAGATAGGTCAGCGCCTGTTCCGGACTTTGAATATTTTTTGACTCCAATCATCCACTGTCCGCTCAAAGGTCGACCTGACGATACTTGAACTTTCCTGACTGATCAAATAATAGTGAATCATGATATTCAAGGTCGGGCCATCGATAAGGCCCTTATTCATGACCATCTCTAAGGTTTTTATCTCGTTGGTAGTTAGATAACCGTTTTTTTGTTCTTTGATAGTCTTAGCAAAGGTTAGGGGCGGATAAGCCTTAGCCGCCTTGATCAAGGCTAGGCTAGCTTCATCCTGATTTTCTTTGGGTAAATCCTGACCCTGACTCTTGGTCTGCTGCTTGGCTTGGTCCATTTGATAGTCAGGTCGTTTATTTATCGGTTGGTCCGCCATGGCCTTGATCACTAGGCCTTGGTAGTAATTAATGTCCACTTGGTTGGTTCTTACATTACTTGCCTTAATGGCAAACTGGGACAGGGCAACTTCATCCAAACCATAAAGAGCATGGAGGCTTTGGGTCATCTCCTTAACATCCTGACTGACCGCCCGCTCACTGAGGAAAGACCTTTGTACCAACTCAGTAAAATAAGCCATATCAAAATCACTGACCAGGCTAGTTTTTATAAGGGATTTACTAGGCTTCTTTAACAAGCTTTGCTTTTCGCTTTCAGTCAATTGGCGACTGCTTTGGGACAGATGAAAAACATCCTGAAAAGTCGCTGTGACCTCCTGCCAGTCATTCTCCTGACTATCAGCAATCTTTTCAAAGCTAAAGCGGTCTAATAAGCGATTAAAACGCACTTCCCCCACATGGTCTAAAAGTAAGCTAGTCATTAAGCTATCCTTAAAAAACTGCTCAGAAGAAACCGGTGCTAGCAACTGATAGAGGGCCTGCACTGGGGCTTGACCACTTTGCTGGGTGTAGCTACGTAAGAGGCCAATGGCTTCTAATCGGCGCCTACTTCTGACATAGCGTTCTTTAGAAAAAACCAATTGGTCCATAATTTCCCCATGATTAATTACTTCTGATTGATAAGTCGAACGGTCAATATAGGCATAAAGAGTCATATAGAGAGCAAAGGCTTCAGCCCCAATAATTGGTTGGTAGAGATAGGTTAAGACTTCCAGATCAGCATTGGAAACAATTTGTGTGAGGATAATTTTGAGAGGTTCACGTGGATTTAACTTTTCCCATGGATTCAAGACTGATCTTCCTCCGCGTTATTGGCTTCTAAGTCTAAATTCGTTTGCCCCTCCGCGTTATTTTTTTGCATTTGCTTCAACTGCTCAATTTCTTGCAAAAAGACGGTAGGATCTTCGAAGTGACGGTAGACACTGGCATAGCGAATATAGGCAACTTCATCGATCTTGGGCAAAATATCCATGACCATTTCCCCTATTAGGGTTGAAGGCACCTCGTTTTGTCCTTTTTGCCGAATGTCCGATTCGATATTCTTAACCACTTCTTCTAAGGTCTCTAGGGCGATTGGCCGTTTTTCACAGGACCTCACTAAGCCCCGTAATAATTTTTCTTTGGAAAATTCTTCCCGGGTACCATCCCGCTTGATAACCAGTAAAGGCATCTTTTCTACCCGTTCAAAGGTCGTGAAGCGAAAATCACATTGCGTACATAGGCGTCGCCTTCTTATCGATGTGTTTTCCTCCACAGGCCGACTATCGATTACCTTCGTATTATTATCTTGACATCTGGGGCAGCGCACAATATTCACCTTCCTTGGACATTTTCTAAAATATTTCTTTTATTAATTATAGCACAGTTTAAAGGCGGAAGGATAAGGGGCAAAATCCAGCTTGGTCAGCTTATTTTATGGCTTGAAAGCCTTGGATGCTCAACCAGGCCTCGACTTGCTTTTCCGTTTGCTGGATGCTGCCCTGGTTATCAATCACAATATCTGCCCAGCGGAGTTTCTGTTCAATATTATATTGAGACAGCATGCGGTCAAAGGCCTCGTCTTCACTTAAATTATCCCGGTCCATCAGTCGTTGCAATTGAATGCTTTCTGGAACATAGACCAACATCACCGCATCACAAGCGTCCTGGTACTTGGTCTCATAAAGTAAAGGAATATCCAAAACAATCAATTGATGGCCCTGGTCTTGGTAAGACTGGGCTTGGTCGTTGACCCAGTCATAGATATAAGGCAAGAGCAGTTGATTAAGAGCTTTGAGTTGATCCTTATCTGTAAAGACCACATCCCCTAATTTCTTCCGGTTAAGGGTGCCATTTGGAAAGAGAAAATCCTCTCCAAAATGCTCTTTTATAGCTTGTAAACCCTGTGTTCCCGGCTCAACGACAGCTCGAGCCCCCAGGTCTGCATCCACTACCGGAAAACCAACTTTTTTAAAATAATTACTAACAGTAGATTTTCCCGTAGCAATTGACCCTGTTAATCCTAAGCGAAAAGTCATTCATACACTCCCTTTATTTCTGACAATTGGGACAAAAATGCGTCCCTCGCTGTCCTAACTTAATTTTCTCAATGGTTCTTCCACAATTTAAACAGGCTTGGCCCTGGCGCTGGTAAACCTTGAGATAATTTTGATATTGACCGTCCTCCCCTAAAGTGTTCTGATAGGTCCGCACACTAGAGCCGCCTAAGTCTACCGCTCGATTCAGTATATCTCGCATGGCTTCTAATAGGAGCAAGGTCTCTTGGTCAGTCAACGAATTGGCTGGCCGACCTGGATAAATTTCCGCTTGAAATAGAGATTCATCAGCATAAATATTACCAATGCCGGCAATTTTTTGCTGGTCCAGTATTAATGATTTAATGGGTCGCTTGGATGCCGCTAATATTTTTTGGAATTGATCCAAGTTAATATCCCAGGGTTCTGGACCGAGTTTTAAATTTTTAATAGCTTGGGGCATATCTTGACGAGAAAATAAGGATATCCGACCAAATTTACGCACATCATGATAGCGTAGGTCCCTGCCATCACGCAAGTGACAGATGAGGTGACTATGCTTTAAAATTGGCGTCTGCCTATCGCAGACAAAATACTTGCCTTCCATCCGCAGATGGCTAATCCAGGCGCAATCGCTCCAATAAAAAACAGGTATTTTCCATAACGGTCGACTCGTTCAAAGGTCTCCCCTTGCATGGCTTGGCGAAAGACCTGGGCTGGACAATTAATAATCTTTGCCCATTTTACTTCCACATCCTGTATTTGGGCTTGAGGAAGGACTCTATTAAGCCCCTGTCTCACATTTTCTACTTCAGGTAACTCTGGCATTAACTAGCCTCCTTCATCCCGCTAAAACACTGTTAGCAGTCTAACTTATTCTAATCAAACAATAACCATAAATAAAGTAAAGAGTGCGACGGATGCGCCAAAGGACGAAAACGCTAGGCATACTATATCCTCAGATTCGAACAGCTAAAACAAAAAAACGAAGAGAGAAGCGTATTCAATAGTCTCCCTTCGTTTATGAAAATGCCAGCAAAGCTAATTTTTAAATTAGGTTTTACTCCCTTTATTTGAAGGGCTTTGAACTCCTGTCCCAGCCTATCTTCTCTATTAAAACCTTTCTTAGATTTTCCTACTTGGCATCATACCAAGTGGACCCATAGTTACTATCAACAATTAATGGGACGTCTAAGGAAACTGCATTTTCCATGACGTCTTTAACTAAGGCAGCTAGGTCTTCTAAGTCCTCTTTGGCTACTTCAAAAATTAACTCATCGTGGACTTGGAGGAGGAGATTTGCCTGAAGTTGATGTTCCTTTAAGGCTTGATCCATCTCAACCATGGCTACCTTAATAATATCGGCTGCCGTCCCTTGAATTGGCGAATTCATTGCGGTTCTTTCGGCAAAGGACCTAACATTATAATTTTTAGCCTTTAAGTCAGGAAGGTAGCGACGGCGGTTAAAGAGGGTTTTAGCGTATCCAGCCTCACGGGCGATTTCCACACTCTTATCCATATATTCAGCCACTTTAGGATAAATTTCAAAATATTTATCAATAAAGGCTTTGGCCTCTTGACGAGAAATCGAAAGGTTTTGACTGAGACCATAGTCACTAATCCCGTAAACAATTCCAAAATTGACTGCCTTGGCTTGACGTCTTTCATCCTTACTAATGTCCTTTTCATCTTTATGGAAGACTTTGGCCGCTGTAGCGGTGTGGATATCCTTATTTTCTTTAAAGGCTTCTTGAAGATGAGGGTCACCAGAAACATGGGCAAGGACACGTAATTCAATTTGCGAATAGTCCGATGAGAAAATGACCCAGTCCGGATGAGAAGGCACAAAGGCTTGGCGAATTTTACGCCCCTCTTCGGTACGGATAGGAATATTTTGTAAGTTCGGATCAGCTGAACTTAAGCGTCCGGTAGTGGTTAGGGTTTGAATGAAACGACTGTGTACCTTGCCATCTTGGTGGATATAATCGAGGATCCCTTGAACATAAGTGGATTGAAGCTTAGCTAATTGGCGATAGGCTAGGATCAAATCAATGATGGGCACCCCTTGTAATTTTTCCAATTCAGATTGGGCCGTTGAATAGTTACCAGACTTGGTTTTCTTGCCACCCTTTAGTCCCATATCTTCAAAGAGAACCTTGCTCAGCTGTTGGGTGGAATTAATATTAAATTCAACCCCGGCTTCCCGGTAGATTTCTTCTTGCAGCTGGTCAAGTTGCTCTTCATAAGACTGGGATAAACCTACCAGCCTGCTGCGGTCAACGGAAATCCCCATAATTTCCATTTTAGCTAGAACTTGGGCTAGAGGGAGTTCAATTTTTCGGTAAAGTTCGACCATCTCATCCGCTTCTAGGCGATCTTTAATAATCGGTAGTAGGTCATTAATAACAGATACCTTAGCTACCAGGTGGTCATAAAGACGAGTTTTATCTTCAGGAACCGCCACTTTCTTGCCTTTCCCATAGACTTCACTATCATAGGCTAGATAATCCAAATTGAATTCTCGGGCCACATTAGCCACATCGCCACTTAAATCACGGGCATGGATGAGATAGGAAGCGATAAGGACATCATCACTAACCCCCTCTAAGTCCATCCCCAAGCCTTTTAAGATCACTTGGCTTCGCTTAGCATCATAGAGGACCTTTTTAGCATGGGGATCTTCTATCCAATTTTTAAAAGCTTGGCTTTCCCTCACCAGGTCTGGTGAGGCCAAGTAGATATGATCCTTATTCCCCCAAACAACGTAGATTAACTTCCCTTCATGGTAATTATTCTCGAACATTTCTAGGTAGAGGGCTGTTTGGTCTTGGGTGAAATGCTTAGCCTCAAGTTGGTCAAGGACTTGATAATCAGGGACTTCCCAGCTAGAATCCTCTAATTCAAAGTCAGCGTCAGCCCCAGAGTTAGCTAAGAATTTTTCCATAAATTGCTTGAAGTTCATCTCACGATAAAAGTTAACCAAATCTTGAGCCTGAATGCCTTGGCATTTTAAGTCTGCCAGGGATTTTTCAACTGGAGCATCAAGAATAATTCGGGCTAATTTTTTGGATAAAAAGGCTTGATCCTTATCCTTGACTAAGTTTTCCTTACGTTTTTTCCCGGAGACTTGATCGATATTAGCATAGACCTCTTCCATGGAACCAAATTCCTGGACTAGTTTCAAGGCGGTCTTCTCCCCAATTCCAGTCACACCAGGATAATTATCGGAATTATCGCCCATCAACCCCTTAACATCAATGAGTTGTTCAGGGCTGATTCCTTGGTCTGCTTGGATGGATTGAGGAGTATAGGAATCAATATTAGTCACTCCCTTACGGTTAATATCTACCCTAACCTGGTCCCTAGCCAGTTGAATCAAATCCTTATCGCCAGAGATAATCACGACATCCATACCAGCCTCTGCGCCTCTTTGGGACAGGGTACCAATGATATCATCCGCTTCATAATTAGCTAATTCATAGTGGGCAATACCAAATGCATCCAACAACTTATTAAAATAAGGCATCTGTTCTACAAATTCTTGCGGCGTTTTATCCCTGCCACCCTTGTATTCAGGATAATATGCCGTCCGAAAGGTGGTCTTACCAGCATCCCAAGCCACCAGGGCATGGCTAGGCTTTTCTTTTTCTAAGACGTGGGTCAACATCAAGTGAAAAGCATATAGGGCATTGGTATGTAGGCCTTTATTATTTTTAAAACGATTTAAATCATGCATGGCAAAGAAAGCCCGAAAGGCTAATGATGAGCCATCGAATAGCAATAATTTTTCTTGCTTGGACAAGTTGATTCTCCTTTACAATCTTAATGGTCCATATATTGGGGAAGAACGGTTAGCATGGCATCCATAACATTTTTTCTCCCGTGGTTTCATTATTAGTAATGACATGAATAGTGAGGTAGCCCTTCAATTCATCAACTCTTAAAATTTCAAAATGAAAGGTCAGGGTCACATGATGATAGATGGGATTATTAATCGTAAAATTCAATTCCACCAAATCTGAATGGGGGCCAGGGAATTGACCTGAAACTGTCCGTGTTACGGCTCCAATTAGAGCAATAGGCGGAATCTGGGCGCCCTCCTTACCAGGTAAATAAAGGGGATTATGATCATCCGTTACTCCCATGTAGAGCATGATATCGCGTTCACGAAAAGATTCCGTTGTGGAAAAAGTATCGCCCACTTGAAATCTTCTTTTCTGATTTTGCTTTTCTTCCATTAGCCACCACTCTTCTCCCTTATATTTTAAGTATTTCTTTTATTTTAGCAAAAGCAAGCCCAGTTGACAAAAAGCCTAGCTAGACAAAAATAAAAGCCAATGATTAAAAAGCCTGACCAAACTGGCTAGGTCAGCGATGACTTATAGACAGTGGTCAGACTTTTCAGATATTTTTATATTTTATTGTGGAATAACCAATTGTTGGCCAGGTAAAATCAATGAGTTGGCCTTTAATTGATTGGCTGCCAGTAATTGGTTTAAGGAAACCCCATGGTTAAGTGCAATTCGATATAAGTTATCACCGGCCTTAATTTGATAAGTATTGGCCGCTTGAACTTGACTGACTGGCTTAGGGCTGGCTGGCCTTTGACTAGGAGTTGGTGCACTAGTTGCTTGACTAGCACTTACTCCTGATTTAGCTGTGGGTTGATAAGCAGCTTTAGCCGCTAAATTCAATTTTTGCCCTACATAAATCGCATTAGAAGTTAAGCCGTTCATTTCTTTTAACTGATTCACAGTCAGGCCTTGGTTACGGGCAATGCGGTAGAGTGTGTCCCCAGCTTGGACTTGGTAGACCCCTGCCTGACTACCATTATGACTTGGTCTTGGGTTATTGGCAGATGGGCTATTGTTAGATGGCTTATGACTGCCTTGGCTAGTTTGGTTAGTAAAGACTTGGCCTGGATAAATGAAATTCGAAGTTAAGCCATACTTAGCCTTTAAAGTATCCACAGTCATACCCAAGTGCCGTGCCACTGTCCACAAGCCGTCCCCAGCTTGGACGGTGTAAGACTTGTAGCCTGCATTGCTTTGACCTTGAGATTGCTTATTGGTATTTGTCACTACTGGGCTAGCTGAGTTTTGTTTTTGCCCAGGAGCATAGAGAACCTGACCAGGGTAGATAAAGTTAGAAGTTAAGCCATTAGCAGCTTTAACTGCTTCAATGGTCGTTCCCAAGTTCTTAGCAACCGTCCACAAACCATCGCCAGCTTGGACCCTATAGGATTGTTTGGCAGACTGAGCGGGCTTAGCAGCAGGGCTAGAAGGCCTTACTGGTGAGCCCGTGTTTGCCTTAGCTGGACTGGATGAGCTTGCCCCGGCGTAAAGGACTTGCCCCGGGTAAATCAGGTTGGAACTGAGGCCGTTAGCTAGTTTGACTGCCTCAATACTAGTTCCCAGTTGGCGAGCTACTGTCCATAGGCCGTCACCAGGTCTCACCACATAGGACCGTCCGCCTGGTTGAGCTGTAGGCGTGCTTACTTGGCTGGAATTCGTTTGCTTGTTGCTAAACGTTTTCCCTGGCGTATCGTATTGGCTTAAATTATTCTTAGCGATAATGCTATTTAACTTGCTGCCATAGGAAGTATCAGTTGCATAGCGACCGGTTAACCAAGCCGTGGCATCCTTATAGGAATTAGTGTTACTCTTCCAGGCCCCACTATAGAAATTAGGGTTCCAAGAAGTCCCATTCTTTAATACACCCACATAATCGATGAGGGATTCCCGGTAAGATGGATACATCCGAAAGCCATCATTAATTTGATAATAATTTCCGCGACCATCATCCTCTAGGGTGTTAAAATTAGCCGTTTTCCCTCTATAATTACCCTTGATACCAAAGAGATTATTATAGGGTGCTTGAGATAAGCGGCTAGATCCCCAGCCTGATTCTAAGGCTGCTTGTGCCATCATCACAGAAGCATAAAGGTCATTTTGATTGGCTAAGTCGTAGGCGTAAGGTAAAATTTTATTAAGAAAATTATTACTAGTAGGTGCCAAAGTCGTTGCTTGGACGGGTGTATAGTTTGCCAATGCATCGGCCCCAGCAATAGCAACTACGGAGCTCAATAAAACCGCACTGGTCTTAATAAGTTTCTTGGACTTTTCTTGATGACCTGTCATAATATTAGAAATCCCCTCTCATCATCTAGAATTACTCATTAATAATTATAGTATAAATCGCGAGGAAAAAAATGCCTTTTAACAAAAGATGGGATTCTTAATATTCGTAATAATTTTGTAACATTCCTAGCGTATAATGTAAGCAATTCGATAGAATGCGAGGAAATTTTATGTTAAAAAATGTGATCGAAGTCAGCCATCACATTATCAAAGGACATTTACAAACCGGCATGACCGCCTTAGACGCCACTATTGGCAATGGCCATGACACCTTACTCTTAGCTCAAATCGTTGGCCAGTCAGGCCAGGTTTATGGCTTTGACCTCCAAAAGCAAGCCATCAGAGCCACCCAAGCCCTATTAGAAAAACACCACTGTCAAGAGCAGGTGAGTCTTTACCATGACTCTCACGCTAAAATTTCTCAGTATCTTAAGGCTGATGACTACTTGGACCTGGTTATTTTTAACTTGGGTTACCTCCCTAAGGGAGATAAGAGCATTATTACCAAGCCCGAGTCGACAATCCCAGCTATCGAGTCTAGTCTTTCACGGTTAAATCCTGGCGGAATCCTCTTAGTAGCGGCCTACTTGGGCCATCCTGGGGGAAGAGAAGAAGCTTCGGCGATTCAAGACTTCCTCAGTCAAATCGACCAAGATCAGTATAGCGCTAGTCACTTTGAATTCCTTAACCAAAAGCACCTCCCCCCAAAATTATTTCTTGTCGAGAGGAGATCCTAGTATGAATAGAGTGAAATCCCTGTTAAAAATCTCCCAGCTGTCTTTTTCTTGGACGAATTTTTGTTTTCAATTTTCTTTGCTTTTATTAGCCTTCCTTCCTGGATTAAAAGCCCTCGGGTCAACCGAAATCATCAATTTTTACGGCCTAGGCCTGGCTTTTATCTTTCAATGGCTTAACCAGGAACTCTTTTTACTCTTTAGCTTTGGCGAAAAGCATTCCCTGATCGGCCAGGCTAAGGCTTTACTCTTCATCGAATGTCTATGCTTTATAATCATTTTTTTAGTCGCCTTTTCTTTCGGGTGGTTGGCCCTAGTCCTAAGTATTCTTATCTGGCTTTTAACTCATAGCCATATGATCAGCCAGCAGTGGACCCCTTATCTACCTATCATCGTCTATTCCGGACAATTATTATTAGTGAATAACCTGTTAGAATACTTAAATTTTTCAACTTTTCTTACCGCATTTAGCCTGAGCTATTGGTTGATTTACTTAGGATTTCTGGCCTGTTTGACCCAATTAATAACAAAAGCTAAGAAAAGCTTGGTCCTTTGGGGAGCCTTGTTCCTTATTGTGGCGATCCCAGCCGCCATTTTCTTTAATCAAGACCAAGTCTCACTAGTGGTCGGGCTGATTCTCTTAAGTATTGTCTGTCTCATCAGTAAGCACTACCAAGAAAAAATAACTCCCATGAAAACTAACCCTCTTTGCCCCCAGCAAGAGGGTTTTAGCATCTTAAGATCCCCCCTGAAAGCAGCCTGTATCACAGCAAACCTTGTTCTCTTAAACTGATGAAAGAGCTATGCCCCACCACTAAATGGTCCAAAAGTTCAATCCCTATTATTTTGCCCGCTTCCTTTAATCGGCGAGTGAATTCGATATCTTCTGGGGAGGGTTCTGGATTTCCTGAAGGGTGATTGTGACCTACCATGATCCGGGCCGCCGATACCCTGACCGCCTCTTTATAGATTTCCCGAGGATGGGCCACCGACATATTTAACCCGCCAATAAAGATAATCTGTTTTTTGATCACTTCATTTTTAGTATTTAAGTAAAAACCAAGACCTTCTCCTGATGGCTATCCGCTAATTCACTGAGATAATAGTCCCCTGCTTCCTGACTTGAATGAATGGTTCCCAATTTTATTAACCGAGCTTGGTGTAAACGCTTGGAGAACTCAAAAATAGCCTGGAGTTCCACTGCCTTAGCCTTACCAATGCCTTCAATGGCCAGTAATTCTTCCGTAGCAGCCATTTTCAATTGATATAAGTCTTCAAAATGGTTCAAGAGTTTATGGGCTAACTGGATGGCTGACCCATATTTGCCCCCTGATCGTAAAATAATAGCCAGCAATTCATAAGTTGGCAAACTATTGGCCCCATATTCCATTAAACGCTCCCGCGGTCTAGCCGATTCGGGCAAGGTTTTAATAGGAATACATGTTTTTTACTATCCATATCTAAGCCACCTCCACCCTATATAGCCGCGAAGCCCCATTGAATTCATCAAACAGCGAAGAGTTAAAAACACAAAAAGATCAGAATCCTTAAAATCCTGATCTTCTTTTTTATAAGCTCTTATAAGAAAAATATGTCTATTCTACTGTTACCGATTTAGCCAGATTTCTAGGCTTATCGACATCTAAGCCGCGATCAATGGTCGCATAGTAAGCGAGGAGTTGAGCGGGGATGACTGTAATCAATGGCGTTAATAAATCATGCACATGGGGGAGGACAATTTGGTCCCCTTCTTGGTCTAGTCCTTCCATAGCAATAATTAAATTATGGGCGCCACGTGAGCGTGTCTCTTCCACATTACCACGAGTTAACAGGGCGGTGTTGGCTTGACTAATGATCGCCACAACAGGGACGCCATCTTCGATCAATGAAATGGTACCATGTTTTAATTCTCCAGAAGCAAAACCTTCTGTTTGAATATAAGAGACCTCTTTTAATTTCAAAGCCGCTTCAACAGAAACCGCATAATCTAGGCCACGACCAATATAAAAGGCTGACCTTTGGTCTTTAAAGTAATCGGTTGCCAGTTGATGGAAATAATCCGCTTGTCCAACCACTTCATCCATGGCTTGGGCAGCAATTGATAATTCATGTTTTAAGTCAAAGGGAAGGTCTAAGCCCTTCTTACGGGCAATTTGATCAGCAATGATTGCTAAAACTGTTATTTGTCCAGTATAGGCCTTGGTAGAAGCCACCGCAATTTCAGGGCCAACATGCAAGAGTAAAGTATAGTCAGCCTCCCGTGATAAGGTGGATCCTGGCACATTGGTAATGGTTAAGGAAGGATAACCTTGGGCATTGGTTTGGACTAGGACTTGGCGACTATCCGCTGTTTCCCCTGATTGGGTTAAGTAAATAAAGAAGGGTTTCTCAGGTAAAAGCGGCGGATTATAAGAAAATTCCGAAGCCACATGGACCTCTGTAGGAACCTTAGCAATTCTCTCCAGGAGCACTTTACCAACTAAGCCAGCATGCATACTGGTCCCAGCAGCTACAATAAAGATACGGTCACTAGCAGTAATGGTTTCCAGCAAGTCATGGTCGATACTTAATTGCCCCTTGTCATCTTCATAGGCTTGAATAATCTTACGGATAGCTGCTGGTTGTTCTACAATTTCTTTCTCCATGTAGTAATCAAAGGTGCCTTTTTCTAAATCGTCAGCGTCCAAACTAGCGGTATAAGGCTCTCTGCTTACGACTTCACCCGCTAAATTCTCAATTTTAACTTGGTCTTTGCTTAGGGTGACTAATTCACCATCATGGATTTCAATATATTGGTCAGTATAGGCGATCGAAGCCATGGCATCAGAAGCGATCGTATTAAAGCCTTGTCCTTTGCCAATTAAGAGCGGGCTCTTATTCTTAGCTGCATAAAGGTGGTCTGGATCTTCAGTATCAATCAAACCTAAAGCATAGGACCCTTCTAAGAGGCCAACTGTTTTTCTTAGGGCGCTTGGAGCATCAATACTTTCTTCCCGGCTAAATTTAGCAAGCAATTCCACGACAACTTCAGTATCAGTATCCGAATAAAAATCAACATCAGCTAAATAGTCATTTTTTAAGGCTTGGTAGTTTTCAATCACCCCATTATGAACCAAGGCAAAGCGGCCATCGTGGGATAAATGAGGATGGGCGTTAGGGACTGATGGCACCCCATGGGTCGCCCAACGTGTATGACCTATCCCTAAATGAGCCGGGATAGACAGATCGACTTCTTCGCGTAATTGAGCAATCCGCCCTTTGACTTTAAAGAGGTGTCCATGGTCTTCTTCATCGACCACATAGATTCCCGCTGAGTCATAGCCCCGGTATTCTAGGCGTTCTAAGCCCTTCAAAAGCACCTCTTGAGCCCGCATTTCGCCAATAAATCCTACAATTCCACACATAAATAGTTTCCTCCTAAAAATACCCATCACTTAATGGGCACACTGATATTAACTACTTAAGCACGAGAAAAGGATTTTGTTTCATTTGCTAAAAATGATTTTTGTGCTTTTCTATGGATTGTGCAACCCCTAGGCCACCCGCCGAATCTTCGATAAACCTAGTCCTCGTCACTGAAAAAATCTCTTTAATCAGTCAGGCGCTATCTGTCTGTAACAGATTTTATTAATAACATTTAAGTAGTAATTACATCCTAGGCCATTGTTAAAAGCTTGTCAATATAGGCAGAGCCCCTGTTAACAAAATTAAGTAAAATTTATAAAAAACATTAAAAAAGAACAGATTGTGAGCTGACGACAAAAAAGTGAAACGGTGGAAGAAATATGCGGTGATCCTTGAAAAGGATTGCCAAATATTTCTGAAGCGGACTTCACTTTTGTCAGCAAGCAGCTTATGAAGAATGCGACATAAATTAAGAAAGAGTCTGAGACTTTTGTCCCAGACTCTTTTCAAAATACGAACTATCTAATCAATTAGATAAATTTATCCACTAATTCGTAGCTTTCAAATCAGCCAAACGTTCTTTAGTGGCTTGGTATTTTTGTTGGTAATCCTGGCCTTTTTGCCGCTCTTTCTCTACC